>CALVJI010000050.1 GCA_944332105.1 uncultured Bacilli bacterium | reverse complement strand
TTTACTTATCAACATGTGCTCTTTGATTTTTTATTGTATTTTAATCCACTTTTGTTTCTTTGGCTGTGAATTGTAACAGTTAAAACTTGTATTTCAGTTGCGCAATTGATATAATAATACTGTTCAAAATGATGGGAGGAAAAAATGAAGAATAAAACTAAAAAAATGGTGGCGTTAGGAGCTTGTACCCTACTCTTATGTGGTTGTGGAAAAACAGTACCTACACTATCCGATGGTTCACAGGCAGTTGTTAGTTTTAATGAGGGCACCGAAAGCGTATCTGCAAATGCTTTATATGAACAAATGAAACAAGATTATGGTCTAACTGCTTTATTTACATTGATGGATAAAACGATTTTAGAAAAAGAATATCCGGATGATTTAGAGGATGCAAAAGACGCGGCTGAAAGTTCTGTTCAATCCATGATTGATACCTATGGGCTTGCAACTGTCAATTCTTATTATGGTTCAAAAGAAAGTGCCATTAATAATATTTATTTAACTAATTTACGGAATGAAGCTGTTTTAGATTATGCAAAATCTTTAATTAGTGATGATGAAATCGAAGCTTATTACAACCAAAACGTTTATGGAGATGTTACTGTTCGTCACATTTTAATTCAAACAGGCGTAACTGACAGTACTTCTGATGAAGATAAAGAAAAATTGGAAACTGAAGCAAAAAATACGATTAATGAAATCATTCAAAAGTTAGATGAAGCAACTGATAAGTTAGCAACTTTTGAAGAATTAGCTAAAGAATATTCTGACGATGACGCGACTAAGGATAACGGTGGTAGTTTAGGGGCGATTAATACTGGTACTTTATCTAGCTCTTATGATGAGATTTTAAAGGAGGCTCGTAATTTAGAGGATGGCGAATATTCTCATGAAGTGATTACAACTAGTTTAGGTTATCATGTTATCTATCGTGAATCTAGTGAAGAGAAACCTTCTTTAGAAGATTCTAGAGATGAAGTTTTAGACACACTTGCTAATGACAGTATTGAAGAAGATCCTAGTTTACAAATTACAGCGATGGATGAGCTTCGTAAAGAATACGGCATGACAATTAATGATACAGAATTAGAAAGTGATTATCGCGATTATATTGCTGAACAAATTAGTTATTATAAAACAAATAGTTCAAGTAATTAGCCTTATATGAGGCTTTTTTCTTGAACTTTTTTTATAGCTTCTCTTCTAATACTCTTTCGATATCTCTTAAAGAAAAACCTTTACGATATAATTTTCCTTTTATTTGATATAGAGTTTTAGCATCCTTATTTTGGGCTTTTGCTAGTAGTTTTTCGCATTCTTTTGCTAGATAATCTAAGTTTTCAGGTAGTTCTAATTTTTCTAATTGGGACATAAATAATTCTTCGTTATAACCATGCACTACTAAGTAATTTTTTACTTTTTGTTTAAATGCATGGATACTTTCTTTATGTAAACTTTTTTGCCGGCGACTTATAATTTTGGCTACTCTCTCTTGCCATACTTTAGTTGGAATTTCATCTACCTTACTTGTATCGGTGATCCCCAATTTTGCTAATTCTCTTTTGATAAGCAATGGTCCATCTAAAGTTAAAGCAATTTTATCATGAATAAAGCTTTCTTGATAGGCCTTATCATCAATATACTTTTCTTTTTGTAGACGATTAATCGCTCTGTTTATTTCTTCTTTGTTATATTCTTTTTTTTGTAAAAATTCTTGTACTTCTTTTTGAGAACGCATTTTTTTAGTAATATATTTTAAAGTATCATAATAGCTTGTTAGATACTTATTTTCAATGAGAATACTTTGGATTTCTTGTTCACTTATTTTTTTCTTTAAAAGGATTTCATATTTTAAAAGAATTTCTTCGTGGACGATTAACGTTTGATTTTCAAGTTCGATACGATACATTTTATTTTTTTCTTTTTTTATCTTGTTTATTTTCATCTTTTTCACCTACATTCACTTTATCATACATACTTTTGTACGTCAAATGCTTTTTAAAAAAATCTTACATGATTGTAAGATTCTTTAACGTACAATAAATCTTTGTAAAACATTCATTTTATGATTAGCTATATCTTCTAATTCTTTTAAAGTCGTGTAATTAGAAATATAAGTAATTAAATGTTTTTTGGTATCATTTTCTTTTTGGCGATAGATAGATGCAATATACATTCTTCTTTGAGGTTCTGTTAGATTGCTCCAAACTAGTCTTTCTTTGGTATTTTCAATTAAATATAGAATGATATCTTGATAGACTTCTCTTGTTATTTTTCTTTTTTCTGCTTGATTTAATTCAAATAAATTAGCTGTAGATGTAGGGGCTAATTTAGCTTGTCTTTCAATTTGCTCTTCATACATTTCAATAGCTTTTATAATATGTGGAATGCTTCTTGAACCAATTCCGCGATAAGCTGAAGTGTAATTACAGACCACATTCTTTCCATTGGCTAAAGTGTGTCCTAAATCTTCTTTTATTTGAGCAATACTCTTTGTTTTTAATGATAAATATTTAGACATATAATTTGTGGGACTTCCCAGTAATAAAACATCTCCATAGTTTAATAGATCTTGTTCATATAAACCATAAGAAGTATACCCAGCTGTATGATATATTTCTGGCTCAACTTCTTTTTGATTTGTAGCTTCTAGTTCTTTTTTTACTCTTTTTAAATCCAGTTCCATTCTTTCCCAATTCATCCACGGATACTTTTTCATTATGTCTTCGATATCTTCTACCGACGTGATTCCTTCAGTTAATAAACTTTTTTCATTTTGCGCATGAATGGATAGTAACTCCCGTGTAGAAACATTTTTTAAAGTAATCATATAATCCCCCATTTCGTATGTTTTACTATTATATTCTTTTTTGAATAATTGTCAATTTTTTTATTTTATTGGAACTTCTATTACCACATCACTTAGAGGATAAGTTACACATGGATGAATATAATTTTCTTCTTTATCAGCCATGCGAATATGGGAATTATCGGTCTTTACTTCTCCTGATAAGAGTTTGCTTCGACAAAAACCACATATTCCCACCGTACAATGGACAAGTGTTTTGGCACGAGCTTTTTCCATACTGGTAATCAAAGTTTCATTTTCTTGACAAGGAATGGTAATGGTTTTATCTAACATTTTTACAGTTAATGTAAATTGTTTGTTTTCTAAGTTTTCTGGAGTTTCAGTAAAAATTTCATGCCGAATGTATTTGTTTGGAATATCTAATTTTTTTAAAGTCTCGCTTATGTAAAAATACATAGGAACAGGTCCACTTAAAAAAATGGATTTATTTTCGAGGCCGATGCGCCGAAGTTTTTCTTCATCGATAAAACCATATTCGTAATCACTTCTTTTTTCTTCACTTAAAATATACGCCACTTTTACTTTGGGATTTTGTGATGCTATAGCATCAATTTCTTTTTTAAAGATCAATTCAAATTCATTTTTGGCACCATAAAGTAAAGTTACAGAATTGATATTTTTTAAAAAATATGAACTTTGTAAATATGACATGAACGGAGTAATTCCGCTGCCTCCGGCAATTAATAAAACGTCTTTTTGATCCCGAATTTTTGAGTATGTAAAATGACCAAATGGACCTAAAATATTTAAAATGTCGCCTTCTGCTATTTCTTTTAACATATAAGTAGAGACAACGCCTTCTTGTTTAATCGTAATGCGATAGTAACTTAAATTGTCTGGACTGCTACTAATTGAATAAGGTCTTTTATAAATGCGATTATCAATTTTTACTAAGACCGTAATATATTCTCCGGCCATAAAGGGAGGCATTGCATTTAAGGACATCGGTTCTAAATAAAAGGATTTTGTATTGTCTGTTTCTTTGACGATTTTGCTTACTTTTACTTTGATTCCTTTTGGATGTAATAGATTAGCAAGGGTATTACTCTTATAGATCGTTTCCAGATCTTTGCTACTTCCTTCAGCAATAATTTTTTCTCGTTCTTCACCAAGATTTTTGAATTTTAACATGTCCATCTTGGCATTCCATCCAATTTTAAACTCACTCATTTTTCATATCTCCTATCGTTTTCATGGCTTCATCTCTGCCGTTTATATACGTTGAACTGTAACCTAGTAAGCGAGAAGAAAAGCCGCCGCAGAAACGCAAACCTTTGATGTACACTTCTTTTTCCTCATTCATTACTCGTGGCAATAAATTATCTGAACCAGAAGCTAGGTAACCGTAAATGGTGCCTTCTGGGTGACCTCCGTATCTAGCAAATGTTACAGGGGTGGCAATTTCAATTTCTTCAATTGCATCCCTTAGGGAAACATGGGTAGCTTTTTCAAATGAAGTTATTAAGTCTTCAGCTAATTGTTCTTTGATCGCAAAGTAATTTTCTTTGGTTACTTCACGAGAGAAAGCATTCCCAAACAGTAGACTTGTTAAGCAAAGAATGGAGCTATCTTCCCCATTATCTGTAATCGTCGCGGCTAAATTGCCATTGTATAAAGAATGCATGCGTTTAAATTCTACATCACTGTCTAGAGTTTCATAAACAAAATATGCATATTTAGAAAGGCCTAATTGTTCTTTAGTTTTATTTAAACCTAAGTAAACACATACTCCTTGCGCGCCTAGTGTTCTTTGAGAAACAAGTTTTTTAGCTTTAACTGGGACATTTTCTTTTTCAATCATTTTTCCATAGACCTCATTTGGTGAGATATTCGCGATGATGTGTTTCGTTAAAAACTTTTGATTATCTTGAGTAATTACTCCTGTTACTTCCCCATTTTCTACTAATATTTCTTTAACACCAGTTAAATACTTTACCACCCCTCCTAATGAAGCGAATTCTTCGCTTAGCGTTAAAGAGACTTCATGACTTCTATTTTCTAGGGTTACTGGACCTTTCGTAATGTAGGAATAGATCATGGAAGCATAATGGCAAAAGCTTAATTTGGAAGCAGGACTACCTAAGTAGGTCCAATATGTACTCAAAATTTGAATGGCTTTTTTTGGCATCCCTATTTTTTTCAAAACGGTTAAAAGAGAATAAGGTGCAACGACCATGAAGCGTGGATATTTACTCATTAATACTTCCGTTTCAGGATGTCCCTTTGTCTCATTTAAATATTTAAGCGCTTCTTTTACTTCACGGCATAAAGAAAAGAACGTTTGCATACTTTCTTTACTACCTGGTACATATTCTTCCATTTTTGCAATGAAAGCTTCCTCGCCCATTGGCATTTCATAGAACTCATTTGTTTTTAAAGCATAAACTGCAAAAGTTTCTGGAACGACTTTAGCATGAATTTTTTGGGCAATTCCTAAATTTTCAAAGAGTTCGTACACTTCTCCTTTGTTTTCTGCCGTGCCATATTCACATAATTCATGTAGACTTGCTTCAAACTCAAAACGACCACGAATAAAAGAGGTCGCAAAGCCACCCGGAACTCTTCCCTTTTCTAATAAAAGAACTTTTTTTCCTTGTTTTTGTAATGTTAAAGCAGCGACTAGGCCTCCATTGCCAGCACCAATCACTATTGCATCAAATTCTCTGTGCATGTTTATCCCCTCATTCTATTATTAACAGTATATCACAGATTTTTTAAGAACAAAAGCTGTAAATTTCAGAAAAAAAACATCTTTTAAGGATGTTCTATATTACATAATAGTTTTTGAAAAAACTTACTCTCCAAACTAACCAATATTTACTTTAAAAATCATAAATAGCATGGATAAAAAAGCTACTACAATAACTGAGCACAAGTGTATGCCAGTACACAAAATAAAATCGCATATTGAAAAAGTGCAATAGTTATGCAACAAAGAGAAAATAATTAGAAAATAAATGCATCTTAATATGAATATAAATAATAAAACAATGCATAATTTTTGAATCCAGCATTTCATAAAAGTGATTCTCAATTTAACAAACTCATATGAATTATGAAAATCATATGACAAATAAAGATAGGTCACACAAATCGAAACAAACAACTGATATATAAACCATAAGATTCCAATAAAATTTAAAGAGTCTACATTGGGTATTCCCAATATCAATTCTAGATCTTGATGACTTATGGGATCTGGATTGAACCAAATTAGAAGTAAAATGCTAATCAATAAAACAATGCTCACTGCTATAAGCTTTTTCGTTCTATTTTTTAAAACGCTTTTTAAAACTAACCAATTATATTTCATATAATTTTACTTCTCCATTTTTTATTCGAGTAATAATTAAATATTATTAATATAACAAAATTCATGATAATTAATTGTATAAGATTCGAAAAAATTTCTAAGAAAAAAGTTGAATATTCGATTATTTTAAAGTAATTACTTATTAATATTGGCATATTGTATATATCATCTATTTTAGTAGATACTTCTACTACTAGCATCATTGCTATAAAAACCATTAATAAAATTACAATAATATAATTGCTAAATTTAAATTGCAATAAGTAAGTAAGTATTCCCATTCCTAACATAAAAAAATATAATTTAAATACGTAAAACAATATATATAGCCACATAGGTATGTTATAATATAAATAGTTTATATTTTCTATATTATTGTGTCCGCAAAAAATAAAAGAGCCAAAAAAACTTACAAACATTATATATAATATAAATATTAATACAATTTTCCAAATTTGATCTATATTTTTTTTTAAAAAAGAAGATAAATTCTGAAATCGAATTAAAAAATTAGCATTCTTGCGCTCATCGGAATTTAAATAAGTAGTAGCATTTACAATAGCAACTAATAACATTATTGTCACCCATTTATTTGTAATCATTTCTAGTAGTTTGTTCCAAAAATTCATTTCATTAGTTGGAGACATAAATGCTGCCAATAGGCCAAATGATAAAATCAAAAAAGAAATTATCATTTTTTTAGGAGAAATCAAATCT
The DNA here is from genome assembly GCA_944332105.1 of uncultured Bacilli bacterium. Classification (GTDB taxonomy): domain Bacteria; phylum Bacillota_I; class Bacilli_A; order RF39; family UBA660; genus Ventrenecus. Next base: position 1,918 of record CALVJI010000050.1, on the reverse strand, counting down.
CTACTCATACATTTTTGCTACCTTCCCGTTATCAAAAAGATAAAGGGTCGCCGAAAGATTATTTAAATCTTCCATAATATGGCTACTAATAATAATAATCTTTCCCTTACTTTTTTCTTCTAGTAAATATTTTGATATTTTTAAAACTGTTTCATTTTCTATTCCGTTAAAAGGCTCATCAAGTATTAATATTTTTGGATCTTCCATTATGGCTTGAGCAATACCCAGTTTTTGTTTCATTCCTAAAGAATATTTTGAGAATTTTTTATCTTTTTCATTATATAAATTTACTATTTTTAATGCTTCTTCAATTTCCGCCTTTCCTATTTTATTTTGAATTCTAGCAAGTGCTTCTAAATTCTCATAACCAGTCAAATCTGAAAAAAACGTTGGTTTTTCAATTAAAGCTCTAAGATTTGGTACAAATTTATTAAATTCATTAAAATTTTCGCCATCAAATAAAACACTACCACTATCAGGCATATACAATCCACAGATTATTTTTAATAAAACTGTTTTTCCTGAACCATTTCTACCTACGAATCCATAAATATTTCCTTCCTCAAGCTTCATATTGATATCATTTAAAATGATATTGTTTTTAAAACTTTTGCATACATTTCTTATCTCTATCATATGATCATCCCCTAACTATTTTTTTCACAATCTATAATTAATTTTTCTTTATTTCTATATGTAAAATAAACAGCAATGAAGCTTAACATAAACATTATAAATGTAAAAATCATAAGTGTAATAATTCCGTTCATATCGCTAAACGTAAATAAATTCATTATATTAAATACATAACCAATGTCGGATTTCAATAATAGTTGAAACAAAAGACTATTTACTACAACTTCAAAAAACAATTCAATCCCTACATACGTTATAAAAGAATATAAAATTGCTAATATATAGCGCTGGTTTTTTCTTAATACTACCAAAGCAATATTTACAAATATAAAAGAATACATGCATATATTTAAGATATAAAGTGTGCAAAAAATTATAGGATTGTATATTAGACTTGTCGTCCATTTGGAAGTCTCATATAATATTGAATATGCAGGATCAAAGGTAGTATTAATTGAACTAAATCCTAAAACCAATATAGCTATAAATGGAAGAATCCAAACATATCTATATGCCTTTTTAAAAAACTTTATTAAAAAATCTTTATAACTCATCCGAACAAGTAAATGAATAAGTACTTTTTCTTTTAAAACTTTATTGAGACCATATAACGTTGGAACTATTAAAATCAAAAAGGCTACTCCATTTAAAATATGAATTCCATATAATAGAATATCTGTGAGTACTGTATAAAAATCCACTTTAATATTTTTTTCTTCAAGAATTTTTGTGCAATATTCATCATAATCGGATGTTCCCGAATTCATATTTTCTTGACAAAAATTTATGATCTGTTCACGGTTTTCATTTAATTTTGAAAAATTATTTACAGTTTCAGTACATTTTAAAACAACGAAAAAACTTACGGCGACAAAAATTATCATAAATAACCAGTTATTTTTTATGAATTTTCTCATAATTTACCTACCTTAATTAATCAAGAGATAAACAGAATAGTATAGTTACGCTTCTCTATTTAAATACCATATAGCTGATATAGTAGTATTTAATAATGTGAAATCTTCTCTCATGAATCCGAGTCTGTAATTTCCGGTCCAAGAACTACCATCATGACCTACAAAGGCCTCTTCTTCTCCAAGTTGTAAAGAAATACCTGCATAAGCATCTCCATTTTCATTAAATGGTTTGACGCCTATTTTGCATTTTGGGCATGGGTTAGTCAAACTGGTAAATACATTCATCATAGGGTGTAAATTTTTTTCCGGGGCAAAATAGAAAATAGTGACTATTAATGATAAATATAATCAGCCACTATTTTTTC
>CALVJI010000049.1 GCA_944332105.1 uncultured Bacilli bacterium | reverse complement strand
GTAAAAAACTATTTAGAAGCCATTCATATTCCAGAAGAAACAATGAATCAAGTTTTAAATAGTGAACCGACTAAAGCATTCGCGGGAAAATATATAGAAGCCTTTTTATCTTACTTAATTTATCAGGAAGATACGGTCACGATTACGAGTGAAGAAGTAAAAAAATTAGTAGAAGATAACTTCTATATTATTGAAGATGCTCTAGAAGCTCAAGGACTACGTCTCACTGACACTGAAAAAGAAGATATTCTTTCCCATGTCGATGAGTATAGTGATCGCATTCTAGACTTTTTTCCTACAGCCAAACAAGTTTTTCAAAAAGTGATGGACGAAGATATCACCATTGTGCCAGGCTTACAGATGGATGACATTTTAAATTATCTGCGCTTCTATCTAAGTCCAAGCTTTATGATTACCTTAATCGTTTTACTCATCATAAGCTTATTGGTGCTTGCTCTTTTAAATAAAGGAAAGCGTTGTTATTATTACCAAAGATTTTTCTTTATATATGCTTTTATTTGGATTATAGGAGAAATCTTATTAAATACAATTATCAAAGAAAAATTAATGAATCGTTTAAGTTCTGCAAATGCTTTTATTAATTATATGATTAATGAAATCAGTAAAAATATTTGGCTTATTATTTTAGTAGCTTTGCTCATTTCATTCATTATTAGTCGTATCAATAGAAAGGAGAAAAATGAAAAAATACTTACAGAATTATGTCAAGAAGATGGAGGAAAAATTACAGAAAAAACAGATTACTAAACAAGATATAGAAGAATTGCAAACTAAAATAGCTTTTTTTCAACACGAGCGTTTTATTCATCTAATTGTTACCGTTGCTTTTGCATTTTTTGCTCTTGCTTTCCTCGCCCTTGGCATGGTTTCCTACATATTTTTACCCATTTTATTTATCTTACTCATCTTTTTAATCTTTTATATTTTACATTATTTTTTCTTAGAAAATCATGTGCAATATCTCTACAAAATTTATGATGAGTTTATTCTTTTAGTAAATAAAACCCAGAAATAGCAAATATTGCTATTTTTTTTGAAAAGCGTTTGCTTTTCTAAGCGGAACACGTTATAATATTGCATGAAATGAAAGGAGCTATTTTAAATGGCAAAAAATGACGAAAAAATTACAATAAAAATTGAAGGAGAAGAATGGCAAAAAGCTTTAGATAAAGCATTTAAGAAAAAAGCAAAAGAAATAAAAGTGGATGGTTTCCGTAAAGGTGCGGTTCCTAAAGATATTTATCTTGAAAAATTTGGTATCGAATCTTTATATATGGATGCGGTTGATGATTGCATTAACGACGCATATAAAAAAGCTTTAGACCAAAGTAAAATTGAACCAGTTATTGAACCAAAAGTAGACGTTTCTCAAATTGATAAAGATTCTGTTACTTTTGAAATTACGATTACAGGAAAACCTGAAGTAAAACTAGGAGCTTATAAAGACTTAAAAATTAAGAAAGATAAAGTAGAAGTTTCTAAAGAAGAAATTGATGAAGAAATTAACCATTTAAGAGAACAATTTGCTGAGATTCGTGTAAAAGAAGAAGGCGAGGTAGAAGATGGGGATACTGCTGTAATTGATTTCAAAGGTTATGTCGATGGTGAAGAACTTGAAGGCGGTAGTGGTGAAAACTTCCCATTAGAAATTGGTTCTCATACATTTATTCCTGGCTTTGAAGAAGGCGTGACTGGAATGAAAGTTGATGAAGAAAAAGATTTAGACTTACAATTCCCAGATGATTATGTTAAAGATTTAGCTGGTAAAAAAGTTACATTCCATGTTATTTTAAGAGAAATTAAAACACGTGTTTTACCAGATATCGATGAAAACTTCTTTAAAGATCTCGGCTATGATAAAGTAACAAATGCCGAAGAACTTGCTAAAGAAGTAGAAGAAGTGATTAAAAATCGTAAACAAAACGACATCGATGATCGTTTCATCGAAGAAGTATTAAGCAAAGCTTCTGACAATATGCAAGTAGAACTTCCAGAAGAAATCATTGATGATGAAGTTCATCGGATGATGCATCAATTTGAAAATCAATTAAAATCACAAGGTCTTGATTTAGAAAAATACTATCAATTTACCAATACAACTCATGAAGATCTTCATAAAAATATGGAACCAGAAGCAACCAAGAGAATCAAATACCGTTATTTATTAGAAGCAGTTGCTAAAGCTGAAAAAATTGAAGTAACAGAAGAAGAAGCAGAAAAAGATGCTGAAGAAATGGCTCAAAATTATGGTATTTCTAAGGAAGAATTAATTGAAGCTTTTGGCAGCATGGAAGTTTTAAAATATGACGCAAAGATGCGTAAAACATTAGAGTTCTTAAAAAACAACAACGCATAATTTATTTACAGAAAATAGGTACAAAAAATACCTATTTTTTTTGCATTTCCTGTTGTAAATTCCTTTACTTTTTATAGTTTAGAACTTATAATAAAGACTATTGTGTAAGGAGTGGTTTTGATGGCAAAAACTTTACCAGTCATGCTAATTAAAAATTTTGTTTTACTGCCTAACCAAGAAGTAAAGCTCGAGTTAAATAATCCCATTTCCTTACAAATTATTGAACTGAGTGAAAAAAATTATCAAAAAGAATTTGTCCTTATTTCACCGACAGATTTTTTAGAAGAAATCCCTGATGTAGAAGATTTACCAACAATCGCCGTTATGGTGCGTTTAATAAGAAAAATCCCTTTGCCTAATGGCCATGTCCGCATTACAATTGTAGGCGTCAAAAGAATCAAAATTAATCGTTATTACAATGTTGAAAATAAGGAGTTACTTGAGTGTAGCTATCTAGTTCCAGAACCTATCGTAAGCGATCCAACAGAAGAAATCGTATTAAAAAAAGAATTGATTCGTTTAATTAGAAGATTTGTAAAAAACTCTCTAAGTACGGATAATGCATTTTTACAAGAAATCAACGAAGAAAAATCATTAAGTGACCTAACAGATTTAGGGGTGATTTTACTGCCTCTTTCCCTTAAAAAGAAGAGTACGTATGTAGAAGAGACCGATCCTGTAAAAAGAGCTAATGCCTTATTAGAAGATTTAGTTGTCGAGTTAAAAGTAGTAAAATTGGATCATAAAATTAATCAATCATTACAGCAAGAATTAGATAAAAGTCAAAAAGAATTTGTCCTTCGTGAAAAACTAGAAGAAATCCAAAAGGAACTAGGGGAGGATAATCGCAAAAACAAGGAAGCGGATGCCTACCGTGAAAAATTAGATAGTCTAGATCTTTCAGGCAAGACCAAAAAGAAAATTTTAAGTGAAATTAACAAATATGAATTTATGAGTGATATGAGTCCTGATCTTGCTTTTGTTCGCAATTACTTAGAAACGTTCTTCTCTCTACCTTGGAATGAAGAAACAATCGAAGCTCTAGATTTAAAATACATCATGCAAGTTCTAGATAAATCTCATTATGGCTTAAAAGAAGTAAAGGAACGAATTTTAGAATATGCAGCTATGAAATCGCGTAATCCAATGCTTACGAGTCCCATCATCTGTCTTGTTGGTCCCCCAGGAGTAGGTAAAAGCACGATCGCTTCATCTATTGCCAAAGCTCTTCATCGCTCCTTTTACAAAATAAGTGTCGGTGGGTTAAACGATCCCGCCGAATTAGTGGGCCATCGTCGGACGTATATCGGTTCTTCACCTGGTAAAATTATTACATCTTTACAAAAATGTGGTAGCAAAAATCCCGTTCTTTTAATTGATGAAGTAGATAAAATGTCCAAGGACTATCGCGGTGACCCCGCAAGTGTTCTGCTAGATGTTTTAGATCCCAACTTGAATCAAAATTTTGTGGATTCCTATATCGAAGAACCTTTTGATCTAAGTCATGTTCTATTTATTCTAACCGCAAATTACAAAGAAGACATTCCTATTGAATTGCAAGATCGGCTAGAAATGATTGAACTATCAAGTTATACAGCCATGGAAAAACTAAAATTAGCCAAAGAATATCTCTTGCCAGCTATTTATTTAGAATATCATATTACAGAAGAAGAAGTCTCATTTACCGATGAAGCTTTAAATCATATTATTTTAAATTATACAAATGAAGCTGGTGTAAGAGATCTACGTCGTAAACTAGAGACGATCTTGCGTAAAGTAATTATGGATAGCGTGAAAAAGAAGAAAAATCTTTCCTTACAAATTGCCCCGAAAGATATTAAAAAATATTTAGATGAGCAACTTTCCATCACGGCCTTAAAGCCTCAAGTCCTATCTAGTGGTTTAGTAAATGGTTTAGCTATCACGGGTATCGGTGGTGTCGTCATGCCGATTGAATCTACATTATATGATGGCAAAGGAAATGTTATTGTGACCGGTTTATTAGGAGATGTTATGCAAGAGAGCTTACGAGTAGTTATGAGCTTTCTAAAAAGCAATGCCAAAGCTTTTGAAATCAATGAAAATGTCTTTGCTAAAAAAGATGTCCATATTCACATGCTTGAAGGTGCAATCCCTAAAAACGGTCCAAGTGCAGGAGTCGCTATTACGACAAGTTTAATTAGCTTGTATACGAATAAAAAAGTTTCTCCAGAGATTGCGATGACCGGAGAGATGACTCTTCGCGGCGAAATTATGCCGGTCGGAGGTATCAAAGAAAAAGTGATCAGCGCATATAACGAAGGAATTAAAAAAATCTTTTTACCTCAAGCAAATGAGTTAGATATGAAAAAAATTCCAAAAGAAATTCGTAATCAAATTGAAATCATCTTTGTTAAACGTTACCAAGATATTTATGAAGAAATATTTTTAAAAAGATAAATTGTAAACTGATTTTAAAACGCTGAAAATCAGTTTTTTTACGTTTCACAAAAGAATCTTTACATGAAATAAATTTTATGCTATTTTTAAACTAGTAAAAGTAGGGAAGTTTTTATGAAAAAAGTTTTAATTGGCCTAGTAGTTTTATATTTGCTCTTTATTCTCTCAGTCATTGTAAGAGAAAATAGAAAAAAAGATTATGAACTAAACAGCAATCCGGAAATTACGATAACTCTTGTAGAAGACACATTAACACCAACGAGTGTCACAGTTCGTATCCAAGATGTAAGTCCAAAGCAAAATGGCTATAGTAGTGCCTTTATCCTTCAAAAATACAAAGAGGATAACTGGCAAGAAGTGGACCCAAAACAAAATATTCGCATTACTACTCCAAGAATCTATTACGTCGATGAAAATCACGAATTATTCTTTACATATAACTGGGAAGAATATTATGGTGAGTTAGAACAGGGTCGCTATCGTCTGTTAAATCCTATGAAAGAAGAAGGGGCCTCAGATACTACTTACTTAGCACTTGAATTTACAATCGCATGATATCAAAAAGAGCATTTTCTTAAAAAAGAACTCTAAAATATTTGACAAACTTTTTTTTGCTCATTATAATAAAAACATCAAAAACATTAAGACACGTTTATAAATAACCGTTTTTTAGAGAGTCTATGGTTGGTGCAAATAGATAAAACGTATTTATAAATATCACTTAAATCATTGTTTTGCGGGTCTCACTAACGATATCTAGTGAAAAAAGTGAAAAATAAGGATGGTACCGTCTATCAAATAGACTCCTTGGGGTATCATCCTTTTTAATTGGAAAGGAAGAGGAAAATGAAAAACTTTAAAGCTTTAGACAAAAGACGTCCTTATGATGTTGAACAAGACATCTTAAATAGTTGGGGTGGTGTGCAAGGAATTTATGAAAAAACTGTTGCAGTCCACGAAAAAGATTCAAACTTTGTTTTTTATGATGGTCCAGCTTTTGCCAATGGCTTTCCTGGTCTTCATCACATGATCGCGAAAAATTTAAAAGATACGATTTGCAAATATCATGTTATGACAGGTCATAAAGTATTACGGAAAGTAGGTTGGGATACGCATGGTTTACCTATTGAAAATCATGTAGAAAAAAAATTAGGGTTAAAAACCAAAAAGGATATTGAAGCTCTAGGCATAGAAAAATTCAATCAAACTTGCCGGGAAAGTGTTCGCGAAAATGAGGCAGCTTTTACCGATTTAACAAGTAAAATGGGCCAATTCATTGACATTGAACATCCTTATTTAACCTATAAAAATGAATACATTGAAACAGAGTGGTGGATTTTAAAACAATATTTTGAAAAAGGCTTGTTCTATGAAGGAAACAGGGTAACTCCGTATTGCCCAAGATGTGGTACCTCTCTAGCAAGTCATGAAGTCGCGCAAGGCTATGAAGACATGACAACAAATACAGTGATTGTACCGATGAAATCCAAAAATTTAGATGCGTATTTTCTTGTTTGGACAACAACTCCTTGGACTTTATTAAGTAATGTAGGTTTGTGTGTAAATCCAAAAGAAGACTATATTTTATGTGAGTCAAAAGGGGAGAAGTTTATTTTAGCCTCAGCTTTAGCCGATTCTGTATTACAAAGTGATTACACTGTTTTAAAAACTTTTAAAGGTACAGACCTAGAACATCAAGAATACGAACAATTAATTCCGGAATTAAAAATCGAAGGAGGCTTCTTTGTCTGTTGTGATGAGTACGTTACGATGGATAGTGGTACTGGGGTTGTTCATTTAGCGCCAGCTTTTGGTGAAGATGATGCCCGCGTCGGTGAAAAATACCATTTGCCATATGTAAATCCAGTTGGTAAAGATGGTTGTTATACCGAAGGACCATGGAAAGGTATGCTCGTGTTTGATGCTGACGAAGAAGTGATTAAATATTTAAAAGAAAATGATAAACTATTTAAAAAACAAAGAATGACGCATAATTATCCGCATTGTTGGCGTTGCCACAGTCCGCTAATCTATTACACATTACCAAGTTATTATATTGCTGTATCAAAATATAAAGATCAAATTATCGAAGCCAATCGAGAAGTAAATTGGTACCCAGCTTATGTTGGCGAAAAAAGATTTGGTAACTGGTTAGAAAATCTAAAAGACTGGGCTATTTCAAGAACTCGTTACTGGGGCTGTCCAATTCCTTACTACACATGTGAATGTGGTCACACTTTAATGCTTGGCTCAATCGCTGAATTAAAAGCAATGGCCATTGAAAAAATTGACGATGAAACCTTAGATTTACATCGCCCTTATATTGATAACATTCACTTAAAATGTCCAAAGTGCGGCAAGAAAATGACGCGTATTCCAGATGTTTTAGATTGTTGGTTTGACTCAGGTTCTATGCCTTTTGCTCAATATCATTATCCTTTTGAAAACGAAGAACTATTTAATACCCAATTTCCTGCTGACTTTATTTGCGAAGGTATTGATCAAACAAGAGGCTGGTTCTACACACTTTTAGTTATTTCTACTTTCGTAAAAGGTTGCGCGCCTTATAAAAATGTTTTAGTAAATGATTTATTATTAGATGCTGAAGGTAAGAAAATGAGTAAGAGTCGTGGCAATATTGTGGAACCGTTTAGTACGATGGAAAAATATGGGGCCGACACCGTTCGCTTCTATCTTCCTTATGTTTCGCCAGTATGGACCCCTTTAAAATTCAATGAAGAAGGACTAAAAGAAGTATATTCTAAATTTTTAAATCCTTTAAAAAATACCTACAGTTTCTTTCAAATGTATGCCAATGCCGATCAGATTGACACTGATGAGTGTGAGGTACCCGTTAAAGATCGGGAAGAGATCGATCGCTGGTTACTTTCTAAATACAACGGCTTAGTAAAAAACGTAAATGAGGCATTCTTAGAATACGATTTAAATAAAGTAACTAGATACATTGCGAATTTTGTATCCGAAGATCTTTCAAATTGGTATATTAGAAGAAATAGAAAACGTTTCTGGGATAGTGAAATGACTCTTTCTAAAAAAAGTGTCTATAGAACTACTTATGAAGTTTTAGAAGGACTCGCGCGGTTAATCGCACCGATCACACCTTTTATCGCAGAAGAAATCTATCGTAATTTAACTGGTGAAGAAAGTGTTCATTTAACCAAATATCCAGTTGCAGATGAAGCGTTAATTGATCTGCCTCTTGAAGAAAAAATGGATTTAGTAAGAGAAATCATTCGCTTAGGTAGAAACAGTAGGGAAGAAGCCAAAATAAAGGTTCGTGAACCATTAAGTGAAGTATATCTAGATGGTAAATTAGAGTCCAAAATAAAAGATTTAGTTCCTTTAATACTAGAAGAATTAAATGTCAAAAAAGTCACCTTTATTGCTGATTTAACTCTCTATATGAATTTTTCAGTAAAACCAAACTTCAAAGAAGTAGGTAAAATCTTTGGTTCAAAAATGAAACTTTTCCAAGAAAGTTTAGCCACTTTAAAAGAAAAGGAAATTTTATCTTTAGAAAGTGGCGAAGAAATTAGTATTGTAATGAATGATGAAACGGTAAATGTCACTCCGAGCATGGTAGATATTAGAGTCCTTGCAAAACCAGGTTTCAATGTCGCGATGGAAGGAAATCTTTTTGTTATTTTAAATACAGAAAGAACGCCTGAGTTAATATTAGAAGGCATGGCTCGTGAATTTGTAAGTAAAGTTCAAAATATGCGTAAAACAAAAGGTTTAGAAATTACCGATCGTATTAGCTTATATTATGATAGTTCTGAAGAATTTAATAAAGCCTTAGAAATGTTTGAAGACTATATTAAAGATGAGACTCTAGCAACTACAATTACAAAGAAAAATGACCTAACCGAAAAATTTGATATTAATGGGGAAGAAGTCGCGATTGACTTAATAAAAGAATCGTAAAAAAGAAAGTCTGTTCATGTAAAAAAGAACAGGCTTTCAGGATAAAAGTATAAATTTTTAATGGAATAGTCATCAATCCAAGTATTCATCGTGGATTGATGACTTTTTAAATG
>CALVJI010000048.1 GCA_944332105.1 uncultured Bacilli bacterium | reverse complement strand
ACAAAAAAACTAATCCATTTCTAGATTAGTTATTTATCATAACTCGAAAAGTTCGAGCAGATTTCACTATGGGGCGAAATGTGGGGTTCGAACCCACGCATGCCGGAGCCACAATCCGGTGTGTTAACCGCTTCACCAATTCCGCCATAACGTAAATATAGTAACAAATTATTGCCACTTTTGCAAGTATATATTATAATATTTTTAGAAAGTAAGTGATTTTATGCTAACAACATTATGGGACGAGATAGGTAATTTCTTCGATCCAATTATTAATTTTTTTAGAGACTTATGGACATCTATCCAAGATTTCCTTTTACAATACATGTCTCAAGATGTCTTAAACATCTTTATCTTACTTATTTTAGTAGGAATTGTTATGTTTGTAGTCCTTGCAATAATAAACAAAAACTAAAGGGATTCACAACAAAAAACAACCATATTCACATATCCGAATATGGTTTTCTTATATCTTCATTTTATTAATTATTCACCGTGTGTTCAACTCTTGGACTATCCATCTTCAAAGCTTGAAAAGAATAGCCATGTGATAAACCAAATTGAATAATGGTTTCAACAGCCTCCACACTATAATCTTTAATATCATGTTGCAATACAACATAGGTACTTTTATTACCCAATTGATTAATTACATTAGATGCCACTTGCGCACTATTCTTAGCAGAACTGCTATCCTTACTATCGATATTCCAATCAAAATACCGAAATCCTTTAGCTTGAACAGCCTGCGAAAGCTGAGTCATAATACGCGCGCCACCATCATAACTCCTACTAACAGTATTTGAGCTTCCACCTGGGAAACGAATAATCATCGGAGCATACCCTGTAATATTTTTAACCTTTGTTTGAATCGCATACAAATCAGTAAAATAATTATCTACACTACTATAAATATATCCATAACTATGCGTACTCGAATGAAGTCCAATGGTATGTCCTTCCTCATAGGCTCTTTTTAAAACATCATCATACCCCTTAGTCAAATTCTGATCCGTCACAAAAAAAGTTGCCTTTACATTATATTTCTTCAAAATATCCAATAATCTAGCCGTATACTTGCTTGGCCCATCATCAAAAGTCAAATAAATATTTTTTCCCGACAAATCAGCATAATTATTAGCTTGATATACATACACATGCCGAGACAATGTCGCCTCATTTTGATTACTATCCGAAACCCGATAAGTAATAACATACTCTCCAGCCTTAGAAGTATCAACAGTTCCTTCAACCGTAATTTTATCAGTTAAATCACCATCACAATTATCCGATGCAGTTACACTTGCCTCTTCATAAACACCATTCAAAGGAATATAAACACTTGCTTCACCATTCATGGTAAGAATAGGAACTTCCTCATCTTTTAAAGTAGCATCTTTTTGAACTCTCGATTGATTACCAAACGAATCCTCCACTTGAAAAATAGCTTTACTTCCCTCCAAAAAAACTTCAATATTGCTACTTACATCCCCATCATAATTATCATAAGCAGTTGCTTCATAATTATAAACCTTACCTGAAGCACAATAATAAAGTTCTTCCGAATTTACTGAAATAGTTGGACTTTCCTTATCCACAACAGATACCTCTTGTAAAAGTTCCAAAGACTTACCATCATGTTCATAAACATAAGTAACCGTATAGTTATCTACTTTGGAAGTATCCACCTCTCCTTTCTGTGTAGCTTCTAAAGGCTCACAGTGAAAGAAAGAACCATAACAAACCGTTCCAGCCGTCACATTATATGTGCTTTCATACGGAATTTCCACTTTTGCTACAAAACCTTCTGTTCGAAACTTAGGCATCAAAAAGAAGTAATATCCTAAAAAAAGAACAACTAGGCCAAAAATTCCTAACACAATAAACAAAACTTTTTGATCTATAGACATCTTTTTCATACTACCTACTCCATATAGTTAGTATACCAGAAAAGACAAAGTAAATACCTATTTTATAATTTTTATAAATAATTATTAAAATCGTTCAATACAAAAATAGGTTCACCCAAAGCAACTGTAGTAATAAATCCACTTTTAGCTTTTAATACTTGTGGAATTCGATTTACCACATCAGCACATGTGAGTAGCACGGTTTCTGGTTTGTCATTCTTAACAACTGTTGTTGGTTCTCCAAAAATAGTCCACTCATTAACGTCCTCTTCATCTTTCGTATATACTTTTCCAATACATTCTATCTCTAACAAAATATTTTCTTTTGTCGTTGCCGTGACAATCGCATTCATTCCTCGAACCATCCCTGGCATCAAAGTCATATTTAACGTATCACTTTGTAACTCTTTATCTGTCAAAACTGGAACACATTTTTGACTAATTGTATTAATATGCAAATGAAGTTTCTCTGCTAACCATCCAACCACATTCCACATATAACTTGGAAAAAAAGCTCTCTCTTCCATTTTTTTCTTACGTTCTTCCTCAGTCAGATCATTCGTGGCCGCGATATCTTTTTCAAATTGAGCACTAGTAAGCCCGGCCCCATGAGCCTGGGCAAGAGCAATCCCATAATCTTCAACATTATAAGAACTACGCCCCTTTATTTTTGTAATACGCGCCATTGAAGTACAAATACTGTAAATCATATTTCCCCAAAAAATATCTTGATAACCAGCTCCAACAATACTAACATGATGAGCCTTAGCCAAAGCATCTAATTCAAAAAATAATTGAGGATTCGAATTTTCAGCAAAAAAAGCCTCTTCACAAGTTGTAATTACATGAACATTATTACAAACACAAATTCGTACTTCATTAGCAATATCATTTAAAAAGCTTCGAGTAGTTACCACTGCAATATCAGGTTTAGTTTGCTTCAAAAGTTCATCTAATAAAGAAACATCCTCTATCTTTACCCCCTTCTTTTCTGTTTCCATAATTTTTCCTATATCAAGACCAATCACCTGCGGATCCACATCGACCGCACCGACAATCTCTCCATTCTTATCATAAACATATTTCATAATATATTTACTCATTTTTCCACACCCAATTTGGAAAACTCGTACCTTTTTCATTTTCTATCCCCTTTCATTCAAATCGACATTTTCCTCTAAAAGCAAATCTTTAAATTCCGTTTTAAATCGTTCTATCTCTTTTACTTTCACATCTTCATAAATATTTTTTGCATTACAAATCGCGGCATAAATATGTTTCATTTTTACTTCCTGTTCATTATCATATAAAGCATAAGTAAATGCATTGGTCAAAATATTTAAACATATATCTGGATATCGTGAGGCAACTTCATATACCCTTTTATACTCATCAGTCATTTCAACAATAAAAGCCATAACTCGTTCCTTTACATAATTAGAATAATTAAATTGAACTCCAATCTGTTTTTCTAATTTTGGTAAAGTTCCTAATAAAATTTTCACCGTCGTTGGTTTATCTGTCTCTAAAACATCAATTTTTTGAAACCGCCGCAAAAAAGCACGATCTCGTAAAATATAGGTTTCATACTCCTCAGTAGTCGTCGCCCCAATCATTTTAATAGTCCCACGATCAAGTCCTGCTTTTAACATATTAGCAAAATCAATACCCCCATTAGCCGCGGCATTTTTATTAACCAAAACATGTGTTTCATCAATAAACAAAATAACTTTTTCAGTTTGATTAAGTTCCTTTACTAACAAATCAATTCGATTTTCACTCTGGCCATCACTAGTGATCGTTCCTAGTAAAGAAGTAATATTAATTTTAATAATCTTCCAACCCTTTAAAGCATCCGGCACAAGATCCTTTTGAATTCGATAAGCGATTCCTTCTACAATCGCTGTTTTACCAATCCCTGGTTTACCTACTAATAAAGCACTTTTTTCAGGTGTTAAAAGTGTTAAAAGACATTGCTTAATCTCATTATCTCGAGCAATAGCCGGATCAGTAATATATTCTTTAGAAGTTAAATCCTCACCATAACGTTCCAACATACTAATTTTTACTTCACCATTCATATCTAACGTTTCCACATATATCATCCTTTACTATAATCTTAACATAAAATCAAAAAAAATTCATCCTTAATAGGACAAACTTTTAATAAAACATACTACAACTATCCTCACGAATTTGTTCTTCACCCATTTTATCAGTTTTTTGCACCGAAACTACTTCATTTTCTCGAAAAATATGCTCAATATCTGTATCAATATAGGCTTGATATGTATTAAAAGTAAATTCGTAATAAGAGCCTTCCTCTAAATCACGAGCAAGTGTAGCATCTAACTCAACTGTCACCAACTTATCAACCTGATACTCTGATAACACTACTGCCACTTTTGCTTCATCTTGCAATTCTTTAACCATTTCTACATAATAAGTTCGCACAAAATCACAAGAAGTATAGTTAGTCTCATGATCATAATACTTTTGTCGATTCTTTTTAATACGTGCAATATTTTCTTCATTTGCCGTAATCACAATCGTCGGTTCAATATAATAATTATAAACGGTTTTATTTTTCAAATCTTCAACAATATGATTCAATAATTCGTTTTTTAAATAGATCTTTTCTAAACTCCAATTTAAATACACAAAAGAGTCATCCTTATAAATATCTGTTTCCATTTTATTTCCTAAAGGATAATACTTGTATTGAACTAATACATTTTCTAAAGAGTTATCAACCTGATAATCAGATATGTTACCAATAAAAATCGTATCTTCATCCATTACAAGTTCTTCATCTAAAACTTCAATTTGAATATCATCGGGTGGTGAATTTATAAACTCTGTATTAGCTACTTCAAAAGTTGCAATGCCACATCCAACGCCTAATAAAGTGAAAGAGATAATTAAAGAAATCGCTAATTGCATCCCTTTATTTTTACGATCCAAAACAAAATTAAATAGCAATTGGAAGAAAATAACTCCTAACCAAAACAAAGAAAGCATTACTAAATAAAAACCAAAATATGTAACCCCTTGAATCAATAAATAAACACAAATAGCAAGTACAACTCCCATGCCAATGAGATACATACTAACGCCAAACAAAATACAAATTGCCAAAAACTTTAAGAAAAAGACACAAATCTTTACAATCAATTCACTTATAGCAGTAATCGAACTTTTGCGAGCCGGAAGAGTCACAACGTCCTCTTCCTTGATTTCTTTGCTTTTCTTAACTTTTTTCTCTTTTAAAGGAACTTTTTTACTAAAAGAAACATCTTTCTTTAAATACCTTCGATCAAAAATTCGGTCAAAAACAACAATAGCCAAGATAAAATAAGCAAATTCTAATACAAATCGCCAAATACTAAAGAAGATGCGATTAAGTGGTGAAGATAAAATTCCAAAGACATTCCCACCCAATGAAACCAACATAGACACTGGAATATGACACAAGAAAATACAAAAAATGAGCAATACAATTTCCAAAATAAACCGTAAAATTTCTTGAGGAGACATCTTACTCAAATCATTAATTAATTTATCAATAACATTTAAAACCTTGTTAGCAAAAGTGCCAATTGGATCATCATTTTTCTTTATTTTTACTTTATAAGCTCGCAGTAATTCTTCGGCTAACTCATCAACACTACCAAATGATTCAACTGCTTCCTCTTCTGAGGAACCACCAGCCATTTTTTCATCAATATAACCTTCATATTCTGTTAAAATATCATTAACTTCCGCTTCCTCTAATATTTCTAATTTTTTACGTAATTTATTTAAAAATTCATCTTTTTTCATTTTACTTCCCTTTCTTTCATAAATTGGTTGACACGACTAGAAAAATCAAGCCATTCAGTTAACATTTCTTTTTGTCTTTCAATCCCCTTTGCCGTGATATGATAATACTTACGAGTGGGACCTTCATTTGACTCTTCTAAATAGGTTTCAAAGAATCCTTCATTCGTTAAACGTTTCAAAATTGGATAAATCGTTCCTTCATTGACATCCACAGCTTGCCGGACACTTTCCACGAGTTCATAACCATACATATCTTTTTCTAAAACAATACTTAAAACTAAAAGTTCTAAAACACCTTTTTTAAACTGCGTATGAATAGTCCCACTCCTCTCTTGTCATAAAGAATATCATAGCTACTATGTATTGTCAAGTACTAAGCAAAATAAAAAGCTCAAATCATGAGCCTTTTACCGAGAATTCCCTGTTCCAAATAGAAGTGTGTTTTATATGACTAAGCGTATTGTATAGGGTAGTAGTTTTTAAAAATAAATATTATATCGGAAATTCTCTACCAAACTTTCCGTTTGGTGCCTACTACTATAAAAGAGAAATGTTTCCTTTGCAAGAGGAGATTTTGACAAGTTTTGTCGAACTTTGTCCTATTCTGTCCTTAAGGCAATAACTGGATCCTTTTTACTTGCAATTTTAGCCGGAATAAAGCCTCCAATGAGCGTTAAAGTAACACTGACAGCTATTAATATAAGCACATGTAAAGGATTCATCACCGCGACATTTTCTAATTCTGTTAAATCATATAATATCGAATTAGTTGGAAAAAGCAGTAACCAAGCAATAAAGACACCAATCAAACCTGAACTAACTCCAATTAAGAATGTCTCAGCATTAAACACTCTGGAAATATCTTTCTTTCTTGCACCTAAACTTCGTAAAATACCAATCTCTTTTGTTCTTTCCAAAACAGAAATATACATAATAATTCCAATCATAATAGAAGAAACAATTAACGAAATCGAACTAAACGCAATCAAAACGATTGTAATGGCATCCATAATACTACTAGATAGAGAACTCATCAAACTCGCTTGATCAATATAGACAATACGATCTTCTTCGTCTAATCCTTCATTATATTGATCTAAATATGCTGTAATTTGATCTTTAGTATCAAAATCTCTTGGATAAACATAAATAGCATAAGGCATACTTTGATCTCCTAAATAAGCCAACAAAGTTTCTTTCATTTCTTGACCTTCAGTAGTTGTTTCATCAATCATTTCACCTGATAACACATTATAATTAGCATTTTTTTGAGCTAAAACAACTTTAGAAGTACTATTTTTATCCAAAACATCTTGCAGCAAATCTTGCGTATAATAAATTCCCGAACTTGCTGCATAACTTGGAAAATCTTGCTTTAACCTTAAAATACCAACAACTTTCAAAGTTAAATTATTCTCATTATTATAGACACTAGTTAAATCGTTACTAGGCAAATAGTAATTTCCATAATTCATATAATAGTCATCATTATAAACAAGTTTAATTGTCAAATTTAAAATCGTATCAAAATCTACATTTTCTGTTCCAGTAATTCCTAAAGCTTCTAATATATCGGTTGAAACTTGATTTTTACTATTTACTACAAGTACAACTTCATCTTTACTAGTTGCTTTACGTCCAGCCAAAATATCATAATGCATATCTACTACGTCTTCATTATCTGTGCTAAGAGCTTTAGGTAAACTTTGAAAAATACCACTTTGAGAATCTAAAAGAACAACTTTATCATCAACTTTCTGTAACAAATTTAAACCAACTGCATAGGTATAACTAATTCCAGCCGCAGCATCTTTATCCATTTGTTCAAGATAGTCTAAATACTCTGTGGTAATCGCATTCTCATGCGTATACTCTTCAACCATAGTTGTTGATGGTATCACATAAGAAATATCTGGATAATCGGCATCACTACTAGACATATCTTCTTGTAATTGGCTCATCGTCTCGTCCGTTAACTCCATCGATTGCCAACTAATCACAATAGGTAAAGAACTTAACGTATTTTGTTCGAAAATATCAATCTGTCTATCAAATCCATTTGACAAACTTAAAATTAAAGCAATTCCAATAATACCAATAGAAGAAGCAAAAGCTGTCAAAAGTGTTCTGCCTTTTTTAGTTCGAATATTATTCAAGGATAAATGAAGCGCGGTCAAAAAACTCATCGATGTTTTGCGAATATGATATTCTTCTACATTATCTTTACTCTTTTTCTCGTCTTTCGAATCCTTAACAACTTCACCATCACGCATTTCAATTACTCGACTCGCATAAGCATGCGCTAAATCGGGATTATGCGTTACCATAATAACTAACTTATCTTTGGCAATTTCTTTAATTAAATCCATTATTTGCACACTAGTTTTAGAATCTAACGCCCCTGTCGGTTCATCCGCCAAAATAATATCTGGATCATTAGCCAAAGCTCGAGCGATTGCTACTCTTTGCATCTGTCCACCCGATAACTGATTAGGTTTCTTATGTAAATGCTCTTTTAAACCAACTCGCGTTAACACTTCGATAGCTTTTTTTCTTCTTTCTTTACTTGAAACACCTGACAAAGTCATTCCCATTTCAACATTGTGAAGAATATCAATATGACTAATTAAATTATAACTTTGAAAAATAAAGCCAATACAATTATTTCGATAAGCATCCCAATCACGATCTTTAAAAGCTTTCGTCGATTTTTTATTAATAATCAAATCCCCAGCATCATATCGATCTAATCCACCAATAATATTTAAAAGTGTTGTTTTTCCACTACCACTAGGTCCTAAAATCGCAACAAATTCATTTTTTTGAAAATTTAAAGTAATTCCTTTTAAAGCGTGTTGTACAAAATCCCCTGTTTTGTAACTTTTTTTTATATTTTTTAATTCTAACATAAAAGTCCTTTCTATCTTTCAATTAAAAAAAAGAAAAATATAACTCTCACCACACCTTCCATTATAGTAAAAAAAAGTTAGATTTGCAATTAGAACTCAAAATACAAATCTAACTCATTTTGTAACTCTGTAACTTGTTCCTGTAACTCGGTTATTTGATTTTTCAATTCTTCATTTTCCTCTGTATATTTTGGAATAATTACAAATTGTACAATTCCAAACCAAAGAATATTAAGAAGAAGAAAAAGAAGAATACAATAAACCAGTGGAATCGCATGCTTTTTAGCTCGCAACTGCTTCTCTAAAGTTCTCACCTCGTTGGAT
>CALVJI010000047.1 GCA_944332105.1 uncultured Bacilli bacterium | reverse complement strand
ATGATAACATAGAATTACATCTTTTTTATTAAATTTTCTGAAATAGATGATTTTTCGTTAGAAATTTGGTACACTGATTTGGGGAGTGATGTATTATGCTAAAAAAAGGACTTTTAGGAGGGTTCATTTTATTCTTGTCTTGTTTTTTTGTTACAAATGTTTCTGCTGCGATTGAAACGGAGACCTTAAAAGAAGCATGTGACGCGGAAGAATTGACATGTGACTTCGAAAGTCAAGAACCATCTGATGATTTACCAAATATTTATATTTTCCGAGGAGATGGTTGTGGTTATTGCCAAAGACTACTTACTTTTTTGAGTACCATTGCAGAGGAATATCAAGATAAAGTAAATTTTGTGGTTTATGAAGTGAGCGATAACGCGGATAACTGGGATTTTTATGAACAAGTAGGAGCTAAGTTTGGTGATACGATTACTGGATATCCTTACATGGTCATTGGAACCGAAGTTTTTAATGGCTATAGTAGTGCGGATAATGATAGTATTACTGAGGCTATTGATGAGTTGATCGCTTCAGAAAATCCTTATGATGTTCGTAGTGAAGTAGAAGCTGGCAATTTGGATCAAGTAGAAGTTGACGAAGAATCCAATGTTGGAATAGCTGTTGCCTTTATTTTTGGCGTAGTAATTGTTTTAATTTTATTTGCTGGATATATAGTAAATAAAAAAGAATCAACAACAGTTAAAAAAACAAAGAATATGTAACAAAGCTCTTTGTTTTTTTATAATTTTGGAAAGAGGAATTTTAAATGCAAACAGATTGGAATTTAATTCATATTTTCCCAAACAAAGAGAAATGGATTGAAGAAAAAGAAATGCTTAAGGAAAAAATTCGAAAATATGAGACTCATTTAAAGCAATTAAAGTTAAATAATTTTAAAGAAGTTTTAGAAGAAAAAATTCAAATAGATGAACAAATTGAAAAAATATATTGTTATCCAAAAAGGTTTTTAGATTTAAACAATCAAGATGAAGAACACCAAAATATGTTTAATGAAGCCTTACAGATATATGAACAAATTGTCAAATTATCACAATCTTTTGAAAAATTTATACTAAAAAATGTTGAAAATGTACAAAAATTTATAGCTGAAAATCCATACTATAATCGTTATCTGTCTTTATACCTAAGAAAAAAAGAATTTCAAGTAGAGAATGAAGAACTTTTTGCATTCCTACATCATGAACAGATTTCTTTTCAAGAATTATATCGCTGTTTATCAGAGAACGATTTGTCTTTTGGTTATGTGATGAATGAAGAAGGAAAAGAAGTGCTTTTAACCAAAAAAATTTATCAAGATCTTTTACTAAGCAAAAAAAGAGAAATTCGTAAAAGTGCTTATATTGTTTATAATGAAGCTTATCAAAAAATTCAAAATACATTCGCTATACTTTTAAATAAAAAATATGAAATAGAGTTCAAACAAGCCCAAGCGCAAAAATTTTCTTCGATAATCTCGCAAAAAATGTTTTTGGATGAGTTGCCTGAAAATACTATAGAAAATTTAATGAAAGTAACCAATCAAAATTTATTGATTTTTCGAAAGTTTTCAGAATTAAAAAAACAAGTACTAGGTTTATCAGAATTACACATTTATGATACTTCTTTACCATTAGGAAACGTTTCCAAAATGAAAATTGAATTACCTCAAGCACTAGAGTATGCTAAAAAATCCTTAAATATTTTAGGTGAAGACTACATTAAAAGAATTGAGGAAGCTTTTAAAGAAGGATGGGTAGATGTTTATCCAAAGAAAAACAAAAGAAAAATGACATTTAGTTGCATTTCTTACTGTGGAGTTCCATATGCCTCTTTAAATTATCATGATAATTTAATAAGCGCTAGAAATCTTGTTCATGAACTAGGTCATTCTATTCATACGTCCTATGCAAAAGAACAGGGACATCTTTACTTTGAATACAGCTTATTTATTGCCGAGGTAGTCGCAAAAGTTAATGAAATTCTTTTTAACGAATATATGTTAACTCAAAACTTGCCTAAAGAAGAACAAGTATACTTATTAACAAGTATTATACAAGCATTAGGTAACTCTTTATTTAGCCAAATGTTATTAACAGAGTTTGAAGATGCAATAATTAAAGAAAAAGAAAAAAATCAAACGTTAACCGCAGATACAATAAATCAAATGTATTTACAAATATTTATCAAGTATAATCAAGAGAGTGTCATTTTAGATGATATGATAAAATTTTCGTGGACAAAAATTCCTCATTTATTCATGAATCGTTCATATTATTTATATCAATATACAATAGGTACAGCATTGGCAATTGAGATAGTACATAAATTAAAAAATGAAAATTTACAGCCTAAATATATAGAATTTTTAAAAATTGGAAATACAAAATCAATCGTTGAATCATTAAAAATTTTAAATATAAATTTGGAGAATGAAAAATACATAAAATCAGCATATCAATATTTAAATGAACAAATTGAAAGATTGTCTGAAATCTTGAAGTAAAGTATAAAAAACCTTTTTTTTAGAATACTAAAAAAGAGGTTTTTATTATGAGTGAATTACAAACATATAATGAAAAAAGAAATTTTAAAAAAACAAAAGAGCCTGTAGGTAAGAAGAAAAAAAGTACCAAAAAACTTCATTTTGTTGTTCAATATCATGAGGCAACTACTAAACATTATGATTTGCGACTCGAATGGAAAGGAGTTTTAAAAAGTTGGGCTGTACCCAAAGGTCCATCTTATAATTCAAAAGATAAAAGATTAGCTGTAAAAGTAGAAGATCATCCATATAGTTATCGTAATTTTGAAGGAACGATACCTAAAGGAGAGTATGGTGGGGGAACTGTGATGATTTTTGATGAAGGATATTGGGAACCTACTACGAAATTATTTTTCTTTAAAAAGCCTTTTAAATTTATATTAAAAGGAAAAAGATTAAAAGGGGCGTGGACTTTAATTCCTTTTAAAGAAGAAAATTGGCTACTTATTAAAGAAAAAGATCAGGTTCCTTTTGTAGATATTAAAAAGTTTCATACGAGTATTCGAAGTGGAAAAACAATAGAAGAAATTGCCGGTAAGATTACTCTAACAAATCCCCTAAAACTTATTGATAAAAAAAACAATATTACTAAAAAAGATATATTTTCTTATTATGAAAAAATATCAAAACGCATGTTACCTTATATAAAAAATAGACTCATTAGTACCATAAGGAGTCCAGAAGGAATTGATAAAGAAAAATTTTATAAAAAACATTTTGAAAATGTGGATAACTATTTAGGAAAAATAAAAATAGCCAATAATAAAGGAAAAAAAGAAGACTATTATTATATTAAAGATGAAAAAGGATTGTTATCTGAAGTTCAAATGAACAGTTATGAATTTCATATTTGGGGAAGTAATGTTCCTAAAATAAAAAAGCCTAATTTGATGATTTTCGATTTAGATCCAGATGAAAAACTTTCCTTAGAAAAAGTACGTGAAGGAGTAAAAGATTTAAAAACTATTTTAGATGAATTACAATTACCATCTTTTTTAAAAACAAGTGGGGGAAAAGGGTACCATGTAGTTGTTCCACTACCAATGAAAAACTGGAATACGTTTCGAAATTTTGCTAGAAATATTGCGAGACTAATGGAGAAAAAATGGCCTGAAAAATATACAAGCAATATGAGTAAAAAGAAAAGAAAAAATAAAATCTTTATTGATTGGGTTCGCAATACAGAAACATCTACAAGTGTGGCTCCATACTCGGTTCGGCTAAGAGACAATATTCCTGTTTCGATGCCGATTAAATGGAGTGAATTAGATAAAGTAAGGCCTAATGAAATCACTATGAAAGAGGCAATTAAACGCTGTAAAAGAAAAGATCCATGGGCTGATTTATTAAAATTTTTGGTTTAAAAACACATGAAATTTAGGTAAAAAATGTGGTATAATATAGGTACAATGTATAGTTATTTCTAGTGAAAATACTCTACTTGTTAGAAGGGGAGTTTATATGTTTCAAATTAATGATTATGTGCTTTATCAAGAGCAAGTTTGTCAAATTAAAGAACAGAAAAAGAATGAATTTACGGGCTTAGATTGCTATATTTTAGTGCCACTTACCGATGCTTCCTTGCGGCTTAATGTACCAGTAGATAACCCAAATATTAAAACTTTGATGAGTGAAGAGGAAATAAAACAGCTTATTCATTTGATGCCTAGAGTTCCTGTAATTGATGTGGATGATAAAATGTTAGAAAATGAGTATAAAAAACTTTATCATTCGGGTAACAAAGAAGATTTGATTCGAATTATTAAAACTACTTATATGCGCAACCAAGAAAGACTTAGTAATAATAAAAAAATCAGTGAAAAAGATAATCGCTATTTTTTGATGGCAGAGAATTTACTCTATGAAGAAATTGCTGCCGTTTTGCACATTTCTTCTCAAGAGGCGAAAGAATATGTTTTAAGTCATGTGGAAAAGTAACTTTTTGTAAAGTTCTTTTTTTTGGCAAAATTTAGCAAACAAATATTCGCTTTTTTATGCTATACTTTTACTGGGTGATCCAAATGACGTTGCAAGAAAAATTAAAGATTTTAGCTGATAGTGCAAAGTATGATGCTTCTTGTTCTTCAAGTGGGAGTAGGCGACAAAATAAAAAAGGACTTGGGAATGCGGCACCTTATGGAATTTGTCATTCTTTCTCGGCGGATGGGCGATGTATTTCTCTTTTAAAAATTCTTATGACTAATTGTTGTATTTATAATTGTAAATATTGTGTGAATCGAAAAGAAAACAAAGTACCAAGAGCTATTTTTACACCTGAAGAAATATGTGAGATAACCGTGAATTTTTATAAACGAAATTATATTGAAGGCCTTTTTTTGAGTTCTGGAGTAATAAAAAGTCCAGATTATACGATGGAAAAAATGATTGAAACGGTGATTCTACTACGGCAAAAGTATCATTTTCATGGATATATTCATGCTAAGGTAATTCCTAATGCTAGCGAGTACTTGATTAAAAAACTTGGACGACTTGTGGATCGGTTGAGTGCAAATATCGAACTTCCAACCGAACCTTCTTTAGCTTTACTAGCGCCTTTTAAAAAAAGTGAAAATGTCGAAAGTATCATGACGCTTATCAAAAAAAATAAAAGTGCTTCTTTTGCTCCAGCAGGACAAAGTACACAGATGATTATCGGCGCTTCTAAAGAAAATGATTTGACGATTTTAGAAAGGAGCTCCTATTTATATAGAGAACATCAGTTAAAGCGGGTTTTTTATTCGGCATATATTCCGATTAATCAAGATAAGTTATTGCCGTCTTTAAAAATTCCACCTTTAACACGGGAAAATCGTTTATATCAAGCGGATTTTTTGCTGCGTTTTTACGGTTTTAAACCCGATAATTTGTTGGATTCTGAAAATCCTAATTTCAATGTCTTATTGGATCCAAAAACCGACTGGGCTTTAAGGCATTTAGAAGAATTTCCAAAAGAAGTGAATCGTGCAAGTTATTTTGAGTTATTAAAAATTCCTGGAATTGGACCGAAGAGTGCTAAGAAGATTATTGCTTCACGACGTTTTTTTAAGATTACTTTGAATGATTTAAAAAAAATGGGTATTTCATTAAAAAAAGCAAAATATTTCATTTTATGTGATGGTAAGTATTTTGCAAGTATGAATATTTTAAAGCGAAGTTTTTTAGAAAGTAATTTGATTTTAGAAAGCAAAGAAAAAAATGAAAGGGAGTCTTGCCAACTCAGTTTGTTTCATGAATAATGTGTATATTTATTCGGGAAATTTTGCCGATTTATTAGATTTAGTATTTTTCTTAATTACGACAAAAAGAAAACCTTTTGATATTGTGAGAGAACAAGACGTGGAAATACGTTTATTAGAAGAGCGAATTCGTCCGATTTATCAAGAGGTGAACACTAAGAAAAAATGGGATAAAATCGTAGGAAAAGAAAATACTTTTCTTTGTCAAATGGCTTTTCGATCAACATATACCCACAAAGAATTAGCCATTTATTACTATTTACTGAATGCTTTAAAATATTGGGAACATACTAAGGATATGAGGCGATTAAAATGTGTGAATAAAATTTTGGAACTTGCTCATTACGTTCGTCATGAAACTCATAAAATGAAAGGGTTTTTACGGTTTAAAGAAATGAAAAATCAGTGGTTATATGCAGAAATGGAACCGGAAAATGATATTTTAGAATTATTGGTACCGCATTTTAAAAAGCGTTTGAAAGAAGAATACTGGGTTATTAAGGATGTTAAACGAGGTTTATTTGCGTTTTATGATCGGGAAAATGTTCGGATTTTTAGTGATAATGAAGTAAAACAACTTGATATTTTGGAAGATGAGACAGAAAAACAGATCGAAAAATTATGGCAAACTTTTTTTCGAACTATTGCTATATCTGAAAGAAAAAACTTGCGTTGTCAGCAAAATTTTATGCCTAAAAAATATTGGAAATATTTAATTGAAATGGAGGATACAAATGAAGAAAACACTTAGTGGTCAAGTTTTAGAAAAGAAAATGGATGAGGCTGTATCTCTTATTTGTGGGTCTGTGAACCCGACTCTTGGACCGATTTGTAGTAACGCTTTAATTAGCAGTTCTTTGGCCTCTCCTTATATTACTAATGATGGAGTTACGATTGCTTCTAATGTAGCAAGTGATGACTCTTTCATCGAAGCTATTTTGGAAATTGTACAAGAGGCAGCTTTAAAGACAAATGAAATGGTAGGCGATGGCACGACTACGACTTTGGTGTTATTAAAAGCTATCTATGAACAAGGGCGAAAAGAAATTCATCAAGGAGTACCTAAAATCTTAGTGAAAAAAAGTTTAGAAGAAGCTTTAGAAAAAATTGTTTTAGCTATTCAAAGGGAAAGTTTTTTACCTACACAAGAAGATTTGGAAGTTGTGGGGCGCATTTCTTCTAACGATCACACGATTTCCTCTGTTGTTTGTGAAGCTTATTCTTTAGTAGGGCATGCATGGGCTATTCAGTTAGAGGAAAGTCCGACTGAAGAAACTTATTTAAATCATCAAGAAGGCTATACGATAGATATTCAAGAGTTGCCTCATTATGTCGTCGATAAAAATAAGAGCATTATTTTAAAACAACCACTCATATATATAAACTTGCAAATTCAATCTTTAGAAGAAGTAGAAAATCTGATTAATGAATGTTTGACAACTCATCGTCCTTTATGTTTAGTAGCCGAGACGATTGAAGAAGAAGTGAAGCAGAAATTTTCGGAGCTTGCTTTTTTAGAGCATTTACCTTTTTATTCTTTAGAAGTAGCTGGTTATACAACCGTTAGTTTTGAAATTTTAGAAGATCTTATGCATATCGTGGATGCGAATGAGAAGCATATCGGAAGAGTAGAAGAAGTGCATATTTTTGAGGATCATGCAACTTTCTTGTTTGAGCCTTCTAAGAAAATAGCTAAGCAAATAGCTCATATTAAAGAGGAATGGAAAAAGGAAAGCGAAAAGTTTCGGAAGGAACACTTGGAGATGCGGTGGTCTTTATTAGAAAAGGGACGAGTAACGATTTATGTAGGTGGAATTACAACACCAGAGAAACGAGAAAGAAAAATGCGTTTTGAAGATTGTATACATGCGATTTTAACAGCGCAAAAGGGGGTTTCTTTAGGCGAAGGTTTAACCTTTTATAAAGTCCGAGAAAAATGTTCTTTAGAAATTCTTGGTGAACGAATTTTATTTTATGCTTTAGCAAAACCCTTTGAACAAATTATGGACAATGCTGGAGTAGATTTTTCTTCTATTATTAAAGAGATTGAAGATTCCTCTTATAGTAAAGTTTATAATTTTTTTACGAATCAATTAGAAAGTACTGCTTCTTTAAAAATACTAGATCCTACATATGTATTAATAGAGAGTTTAAAAAACGCAGTATCAATTGCTGGAATGTTATTAACTACTGAAACACTTATTTTGAATGAATTTGATGAAAAAAAGAAAAATATTGAAATCTAAACTAGCTTTTTTTCATAAAATATAGTACACTATAAGTGTTCTTGCTGAAATAGCTCAGCTGGTAGAGCAACGCCCTCGTAACGCGTAGGTCGCAGGTTCGAATCCTGTTTTCAGCACCATAGGGAAATCCGCTCGAACTTTTTATTCGAGAGTAATAAATATTAACTAGAAGTACCGTCTAGTTTTTTTGTTATTTGAGAATGGAAGTGATGAGTATGGATGTTGTTAAGGAATTAGAGTTTGATAAGGAAGTCTTAAAAAGGATTGAAATGATATGTAGATTTGCTTGTGTTAAACCTATAATAAAGCAAGGAAGTATTATTAATATCAAAGGAACTAACATTGCTTATGTAAGTCCACATATTATAACAGTGGGAGAGAATAATTATTTAATATTCAATGGAAGTGATACTTTATTTATAAATGATTATTCTAAGAGTGAATTATATAGACATAGAATTGTTTTATTTTGTGCTTTATGTAATTTGCTACCTGAAATATCATGGAAATCAAAAAAACATTTTGATGAAGAAAATGATCCGATGTTTAATGATAGCTTTATAGCAGGAATCAATACCCAGAAGGGGTTGCTACTTATCACGTTAAATTAAAATATTGGAAAATGTTTAATGTTCCAGAATTAGAAAGAGCTCCAAAATATAAACAGTATAATTCGGATGATGTTATAGAAAGAGTATATTCGTTATCAAACATTAAAATTAGACATAAAAAATCGAAATTCAAGTAGATAGACTTTTGACAAAATTATATAAATATGATACTATGAATATGTCAAGGAAACTTGCATAAAATAAAAAAGGGAACATTCAGTTTTTCCGAGTTGAATGCCTACCTAATTAATGTTGTAGACATTTAATTCATTATTGATGAATTAAGTGTCATTTTTTTATTACTACT
This sequence comes from uncultured Bacilli bacterium, assembly GCA_944332105.1. Taxonomy (GTDB): domain Bacteria; phylum Bacillota_I; class Bacilli_A; order RF39; family UBA660; genus Ventrenecus. The sequence continues at coordinate 127 of CALVJI010000047.1, read as the reverse complement.
ATCATAATGATAAGGAGAAATAAAATGATAGTAATGAGCTTAAGAACTTTTATAATAAAAGTCTTAGTTTTCATTTTTATCAAACCTCCTCTCTATAAAGATTAGAGGTAGACACTCAACAACTGAT
>CALVJI010000046.1 GCA_944332105.1 uncultured Bacilli bacterium | reverse complement strand
AGCCAGATCTTCAATTTATGACTGATAATATTATTCGACTGATAAGATGTATTATTGGTCGCGACTGATAATATGTGATAAAAACTGTGTAAAATAAGTGTAAACTATCAAAAAAGTAAAATTTTTACTAATTTTAAATTTTTGTAAACTTTTGTTGACCAATTTTTAAAATTTGCTTAGCAGATTTTGAAAATTGGTTTTTGTTTGGTTGCAAGATGGGTAAAATTTGTCATTTGTGTTCTCTTTTTCCTTGTGATATAGTCATCTCACTCTTAAAAAGAAAGCGAGGTGAACAAGTATGAATAATCAAATACTTATTGATCTCTTAAGGGATTTTCCATTTAAAGCTCTTATTCGAGATCCATCTTCTAGAAAGGTCTTAGCAGAAGTATTAAGTGAGATTACGAAACTTGATTTTAAAGATATTTATGAAGCTTCCTTTGAAGGTGGAGAGATAGTGAAAAGAGAACTCCATGAAAAAGGAATGACAAGTGATATTCTAGTAAAAGTAAATTCTTCTGTTGTTCTTATTTTAGAAATGAATTATCAAAGTACGGTGAATTTATTTTCAAAGAATACAACCTATGCTTTTGGTGTATTATTAGAACTTACAAAACCTAAACAAGAAAGATACCCGAAAGTGTATTTAATAAACTTTAATGGATTTTCTCCATTTCATACTAAAAAAGAGATCATTTATTTTAAAATGAGAAATGAAAATGGCGAGAAAGAAGAGACAGATTTACTAGAAAGCATCCATATAAATCTTGTGAATATTCAAAAAAAAGGATATAATGTGAGTGAGAAGATAAAGAAATTTGTAGACTTTTTATTAACAGAGAGACTAGAAGAATTAGTAAAAAAATATGGAAAGGATGAAAAGTATATGGCAATGGTACGAACAGTAGAACAACTTTATACAGACCCAAAATATATTGGATACTATGATGTAGCAGAAGCAGAAAGGCAAGAGAAAGAAGATATTTATTTGACCGGTGAATTGGAAGGACGCGCCTCTGGATTACAAGAAGGAAAACAAGAGGTAGCCCGCAATTTAAAAACACTTAATTTTCCACTTCCTATGATTGCAAAAGCAACTGGGTTAAGTATTCGTGAAATAAATAAATTGTAAGAATAAAAATATGAATAGAGGATAACTAAAAAAAGTGATACTTAAATATTTCAACTTTATAAATATAAATATACACTTGCATGTCTATTGTTAGTTCACTAACAGTACAGGCAAAATTGGAACTCAAAACAATCTCTATTTTATAAAAATTGTTTAAATAAAAAAGATTATTCAGAAACAAATTCATTTGAATAATCTTTTTTTGCTAAATTTATTCACTTTTCATTTCAAATATAATATCACGTAATTCCATTGCTCGTTCAAAATCCAAGTTTTTAGCTGCAGTTTGCATTTCAACTTCAAGATCATGTAGTACTCGTTCTTTTTCTTTTTTAGAAATTGTTTTCTTAGCAACCTTTTCTTTAACTTCATTTGAAACAACATCTTTAATCTCTTTAATAATCGTTTTAGGTGTAATATGATGTTCTTCATTATATTTCTCTTGAATAGTTCGTCTTCGTTTAGTTTCTTCTATAGCTTCACTCATCGCATCACTTATTGTATCAGCATACATAATAACATGACCATTGGCATTTCTTGCGCATCTTCCAATCGTTTGAACCAAACTGCGAGTACTTCGTAAAAAACCTTGTTTGTCCGCATCCAAAATACAAATAAGACTAACTTCTGGAATATCTATACCTTCCCGAAGAAGATTAATACCGACAACTACATCATAGATACCAGCTCGTAAATCATGAATAATTTTTAGTCGTTCCAAAGTCTTTACTTCATTATGTAAATAAGCAACCTTAATATTCATTTCTTTTAAATAATTAGTTAGTTCTTCACTCATCCGAATAGTTAGAGTAGTAATTAAAACCCGTTCATTCTTAGACATACGAACTCGTATCTCATTAATGATATCATCAATTTGTCCTTCGCTAGGTTTCACTTCAATCGTTGGATCAAGTAAACCAGTTGGACGTATAATTTGTTCAACAAATTGTCCACCAGTTTTTTCAAGTTCATAATCACCAGGTGTCGCGGATACATAGATAGCTTGATGAATTTTAGCTTCAAATTCTTGAAAAGTCAATGGGCGGTTATCAAGCGCGCTAGGCAAGCGAAAACCATAATCAACTAAAGTTTGCTTGCGCATCCTATCCCCATTATACATCCCGCGAACTTGAGGTAGAGTAACGTGAGACTCATCGACCACTAATAAAAAGTCTTTTGGAAAAAAATCAACCAAGCAAGTAGGAGTTTCTCCAGCCCCACGTAGTGCCAAATGCCTAGAGTAATTTTCTACACCGCTACAAAAACCAGTTTCTTTTAACATTTCAATATCATAATTCGTTCGTTCTCGTAACCGTTGTTCTTCCAAAAGTTTACCTTGCGCTTTTAATTCTTCTAATCGTTCCTTTAATTCTTCTTCAATTCGTCTAATGGCTTCTTGCATTTTCTCATCACTCGTGACAAAGTGACTAGCTGGTGAAATAGTAACACTTTTAATCGTCTTTAAAATACTTCCTGTTACTGGATCAAATCGCCGAATCGCGTCAATCTCATCGCCAAAAAGTTCAACACGAATACCACTAGCGTGTTCATTAACAGGAATAATATCAATGATATCCCCGCGAACTCTAAAGGTACCACGATGAAAATCAATATCATTTCTCTCATAAGCCATATCAATTAACCTAGTAATAATATCATTACGGCGGATCGTATCTCCCGTTGTTAAAATGAGCATCTTATGCATATATTCTTCTTTTTCACCAATACCATAAATACAAGAAACACTAGCTACAACAATTGTATCTTGATAATTAATTAAAGCAGATGTAGCCGAGTGTCTAAGTTCATCAATTTCATCATTAATAGAAGAATCTTTTTCAATATAGGTATCACTAGAAGGAACATAAGCTTCGGGTTGATAATAATCATAATAAGAAACAAAATATTCCACATGATTATTAGGAAACAATTCCTTTAATTCAGAATAAAGTTGGCCAGCCAAAGTCTTATTATGAGCCAAAACTAAAGTAGGTTTATTTACTTCTTTAATAACATTAGCAATCGTAAAAGTCTTACCTGTTCCGGTAGCTCCTAACAAAACCTGTTCTTTTTTACCTTCGAAAATACCTTCAACCAATTCTTTAATAGCTTTTGGCTGATCGCCACTTGGTTGAAACTTAGAAACTAAATCAAACATATGTCGCACTTCCTTTATAAAGTATATTATATCAATTTTTATCCTATAATAAACGAAAATTTAAAAAAAGCTTGATATTTTAACGGTTTGTGATATATTTATATGCAGAAAAGAGGCAAGATTTTATGAAACCAACCCTTGTTTGTGGGCATCGAAATCCTGATACGGACAGTGTATGTTCAGCGATTAGTTTCTCTTATTTAAAAAATCAACTAGGAGAAAATACATCACCTCGTGTATTAGGACATATAAATAAAGAAACCCAATTTGTTTTAAATGCTTTTAATACAAAAGAACCAGAATATTTAAACAATGTGAAAGTTCAACTTCGGGATGTAAAATATCAAAAAGGACTAATGTTAAAAGAAGATGCATCTATTAAAGAAGTAATTGATTTTATGCAAGAAAAACATTGTACAGCTGTACCCATTGTAAATGAAAATAAAAAGTTAGTAAGTTTAATTACTTTAAAAGAGATTGCAATGATGTTTATCGAACAATCAAAAAGTCATTTACATACAAGTTATGAACATATTTTAACTTCTTTAAAAGGTCGAGAAATATTAAAATTTCATGAAGAATTTGATGGAGAAACCATTGCTGGAAGTTATAATAGTCAAACATTTATTGAACAAACAGACTTAAAGAGTAGTGATATTTTAATTGTCGGAGATCGTTATAAAGTATTAAAACATGGTATTCTTTCTAAAGTCGCGCTCATTGTGATCACCAATGACTTTGATTTACCAGATGACTTACTAGAACTAGCAAGACAAAATAAAGTAAGTGTCATTTCAAGTTCATATGATACCTATAATACATGCAATCAAATTGCGTTAAGTAACTATGTAAAAACGATATTAATTAATTACAGTCCAACTGTTGTTCATGATTTAGATTATTTAACAGATTTTATCGCAGATGCTACAAAACTAGGTCATACAAATTATCCAATTTTAAACAAAAAAAATGAATGTTTAGGATTAATAAAAATTACAGATGTAGGAAACTTCAATAAAAAAGATATTATTTTAGTCGATCATAACAATTTAGAACAAAGTGTTCCAGGAATTGATGAAGCAAATATTGTTGAAATAATTGACCATCATAATTTAGGAGCCATTGGTACTTCCATTCCAATTAATGTCCGTTGTATGCCAGTTGGTTGTACATGTACTATTTTATATGGTTTATTCCAAGAACATAAAGTAGCTATTCCAAAAGACATTGCCGGATTAATGTTATCTGCAATTTTATCAGATACTTTAATTTTAAAAAGTCCAACTACAACAGAAAGTGATCGCATTGCAGTACTTGAACTATCTAAGATATGTTCGAAAGATTATGAAAAATACGGTTATGAAATGTTGAAAGCTGGCAGTAGTATTGAAGGCATGGATGTAGAAGATATTATCTATCAAGATTTTAAATCATACAAAGTAGGTAATGAAACATTAGGAATTAGTCAAGTAATTACAATGGATTTTGATTCAATCAAAGATCATTTAAATGAATATGTAGATAAATTAAACGAAATTGCTAAAGGAAATTACAGTACAGTAACCTTATTTATTACCGATATTATTAAAAACGGTTCATATATTCTTTACAATTCTGATGCTAAACATATCGTTGAAGATAGTTTTTCCATCAGTGATATAGAACAAGGAACTTTTATTCCTGATTTAGTTTCACGTAAAAAACAAATGCTTCCACGAATTATGGAATCCCTTGAAAGAAACAATTAGATTATTAGCCAATAGGTTAATAATTTTTTTATCACTTTATTATTCATTTCTGATTGAGTTTACATGCGACTTTATGTTATACTTTTTATAAGTAAAAGATAAAAAAATGAATTCTTAGTTATAGTTTAAACTATACTAAGTTATAGAAAGAGAAGTGTTCAAAATGAAAAAATTCAAAGCCAAAAATATTCTAGGGGGGGGGGTATAATCGTTTAAATAAAGAAAACGATACCCCTAATTTAGAACTCGAAAAATATAAAGAAAAAAATCCTAAAAAAACAGGTATTATCATTTTTACTATAGCCTGTATTTTATTAATAACAGGAGTATTTTTCTATACTTCGTTTGCTTCATTTGAAAGTAGAGAAACCTATAATTTAATGGAAGGAACTATTCAAAATCCTGGTGACATTTATTTTTCCTATTACATCGATGGAGTAGCTAGTCAAAACGCTCCATTACAAAACACAGAATACACTTTAGATACAAATGCTTCAAATTGTACAAATGGAGTAATACCAAGTTGGAATCATTCTACTTGGGAGTTTCAAGGAAATTATTCTAATTATAATTCTAGTGATGGAAGCTCTGTAAAATGTAATTTATATTTCATAAAAAACCAAACAGCCTCAACAGCATTAGGCGAATTATCGGTTTATCCCTATACACCAGATTTTACGAAGTCAGCATGTGACGACGCCAGATGTGAAAGTCATGAAAAAGGCATCTATGCAATGACAACAGATACCGGAACTACCTATTATTACAGAGGTAGTGTCGAAAACAATTATTTACAGTTTGCCGGATATTGGTGGAGAGTAATAAGAATTAACGAAAATGGTAGTATAAGAATTATTTATGATGGAACAACTTCACACCCAAATGGAGAGTCTAGTACAGATAGATATTACGGAACTTCACAATTTAATACTTCAAATGCTTCTAATGAGTATGTAGGATATATGTATACATTAGATGATGCAGATGGACTTAGTACTTCATCAGTCATTAAACAAGCGAATGATTCTTTTTATGAAACACATTTAAAAGATTATGCAGACTATATTGATACCGAATCTGGTTTCTGTGGGGATAGAAGTACTTTAAATTTACAAAGTGGCGTAGGTACAGGAACAGTAACAACATATAACAAAGGCTATTTAAGAACTGTAACCAGTAGTCCAGACTTAAACTGTGAGAATACAAATGATTTATATACGGTAAGTGATTCCAGTAAAGGAAATAAAGCATTAACCTATCCAATAGGATTAATTACAGTGGATGAAGTCATCATAGCAGGCTATGGAGGAGGAGTATTTGATGGGGGTTACAGTCAACAAAAAATTGCTCCAAATACTTATTTAACGATAGGTAATAGTTTTTGGACGATGACCCCAGCCGGAGGATATAACACTTTCGGTTTTAGTGGTTGGTATTCTCTTGTATTCTTTATAAGTACGTCAATTGATGATGGCAATACTACAGGTAGTCGGGCTCTTCGACCAACCATTAATTTAAAGGCTGATGTAACGATTACCGGAGATGGGACTACTGAAAGTCCATATAAAGTAGTTGAATAAAATTTTTTGTTTTATCAGTAGTTTTTACTACTGTTTTTTTGGCAAATACTCCTCATTTGCATAAACTAATTTAGGAGGAAAAATATATGAAAATAGTTGTATATGCAATTGCGAAAAATGAGGAGAAGTTTGTAGATCGCTTTGTCGATTCTTTACAAGATGCGGATGAAATCATCGTTTTAGATACAGGCTCAACAGATCATACTGTTGAAAAACTAAAAAATCGAAATGTGACGGTGTATGAACAAAAAATCTATCCTTGGCGTTTTGATACTGCACGTAATGAAGCCCTTGCTCATGTTCCAAAAGATACGGATATCTGTATTTCAATGGACTTAGATGAAGTCATACTACCAGGGTGGCGTGAAGCTTTAGAAAGTGTTTGGGAAAAAGAAAAACCAACTCGTGTAAAATATACATACAATTGGAAACTAGATGAAAAAGATCATCCTCGTGTAACTTTTTTATCAGACAAAATTCATAATCGAACCGATTATCATTGGAAAAATGCTGTCCATGAAATATTATGGACAAATAAAGAAGAAAAATATGCCGAAGCTCCTATCACCATCAATCATTATCCAGACGCTACAAAATCACGGAGTTCCTATTTACCTTTATTAGAAATCAGTGTCGAAGAAGAACCAGAAAATGATCGCAATCTTCATTATTTAGGCCGTGAATACATGTATTATCAAAAGTGGGATGATTGTATTAAAACTTTACATCGCCATTTAAGTTGTAAAAATGCTACTTGGAAAGATGAACGATGCGCATCCATGCGCTTTTTAGGAAGAGCCTATCAAGCGAAAGGTTATTTAGAAGAAGCCGAAGATTGGTTTAAAAGAGCAATTACAGAAGCACCTTACTTGCGAGAAGGCTATATCGAACTAGCAAGTCTCTACGTTTCTTTAGATCGCTTTAATGAAGCTTACGAATTATTAAATCAAGCGTCCATGATTAAAGAAAAAAGCAAATCCTACATTAATGAAGAATTTGCTTGGAATGATGCTTTCTATGATATATACTCATTAGCCGCTTTTTATACGGGACATTACGATGAAGCTATAAATTACGTAAAACAAGCTATCGCCTTAAATGATAAAGAAGAACGTTATCAAAAAAATCTAGAATTAATGCTTCCTTATCAAACTAACTAATTCTTTTAGCATGAACGACTAACCGTTCATTATCACCTGTACAAGTCGATAAAGTAAGAAGGTAATCACTAGCTGTTACTGTAATGCCAAAATCATGAATACTACGATTTTTGGTCATTGTAATATATTCTTCTTTTTCTGCATCCGTTGCAAAAGAAACCTTTAAATAATCACTGGTTTTCGGAATCGTATAAATCGAATAAATTTGCCATTTCATTGTAGCGTACATTGTGTCAAAAGAAATAATTTGATTATCCGGATTATTATACCATGAAGCATTTAAAGCACGGTGGAGTGTTCCAAACATTACTCCACTATAATACATATTATGACCATAAATAATCGTATTATCATTCAAAACTTTATCAGAATTCCGAAAATCCATATAAATCCATCCATTTTGATCATCTTCTTGATACAGATTTTTCTTTAAATAATACACATTATCTTCGGCAGTAACTACTGGATAATCAATATTCGTATTATTAACCTTTAAATAACCAACCACATCAGGATTAATAGCTAATAAAGAAGCAATATACTTATTTTGAATAACTAATCCTTCATCATCTTCATCAGGAATTTCTTCTTCATCTGTCTCTTCGATAACTGTCGCGATTTGTTCTTGAATAGAGCTGACTTCTTGCATCGATTGGTAGTTGCGCACAAAAATATAACTAAAAATACCCACGACAAAGAAAATAATCAAAAAACTACATAATTTCAACGTATTCAAACAAACTTGTTTCATGATATTACTTTCTAAATATTCTTTAGAATAAACTAAATCAATAACAAGTTTGTTTTTTTTCTGTTTTTTATTCAGATTCTTTAAATATTGGATATCGTCCTCAGCATGAATATTAGCATGAATATTTACTAAAATATTTTTAAAATGATAATTCTTTAAATTCAGTAAAAGAAATTCTAAATCTTCTTTGTCAAAATAATACATTTCAATAATTTTTAAATAACGATTTACTTTAAAAAAAGAAAGGAGATCTTCTTTATCTTCTTCGCTCAACTTTTGATAAAGTTGAATTTTCTTTTGATAATAAATAGTAGAAAAATCTTGCAAATTATTTTGCCGCATAAACTGCGAAATATAAAAGACTTCACTATGAGTAGTAACTTTAATATGATGATTATCTAATAATTCTAAAATAAAATTAGCAATAGCATAACAATCTAAAAATTGAATATTTTTAATTTGAATAAGTTGTTCATAAAAAGAATAGGGGATAGTTTCCTGTTTTTTAATAGAAACTTTGTTGACAGATGTATGATTAAAAAACTCAAGCAGAAAAGAAGCCAGTTCACAATTTTGAAAAACTATGGTTTTAATTTGATACATTTCACAAAGCTCTTGAAAAAAGGGCATTACAATTTTTTTGTTTTCGACAATGTAGTCGTCGCTAAAAACAAGTTCACTATCACTAATAATATTTGTATTCATTAAGTCTTCACGAATAGTATGGTTTCGTTTATAAGAAAAAAGCAACGTATCATTTTGAATATTGATAATAATCTTTTTCAAACAATTCACCACCTATTCCTCTACCTTATTATAATACCATATTTTCCAAAAATTATTGTAAAAAAAACGCAAAATGTGTAGAATTTTTGTATTTTTTGTATTTTTATGATATAATCCTGAGTTTGACAGTTTTAGAAGGACAAAATCTCCCCATCCCTTATTTTATAAG
>CALVJI010000045.1 GCA_944332105.1 uncultured Bacilli bacterium | reverse complement strand
ACTCTTACTAGTGAAGATCAATATACCTTAGCAAATGCGTTTAAAAGTGTTTCTTCTCTAGAAAGTACAGCAGAGATATATGAAATGATTGATACATTACCTGATCACTTAAAAGCGTTACTTCTGCCTACGATGAATTTGGATAAAATTAAACAAATTGCTTTACTACTTGTAGGAATGTATGTTTGTAGTGGACTTTTCACATATATTCAAGCTATTTGTATGACTAATGTATCTAATCGTTTTGCTTTTGATTTACGTAAGAGAATTACAAAAAAGATTAATTGTTTACCATTAAAGTATTTTGATAAACATTATACTGGTGATACGTTATCACGGGTAACTAATGATGTGGATACGATTCATCAAGCAATGAATCAATCACTCGGTTCTCTAGCAAGTAGTGTTACCTTATTTTTAGGAAGCATTTTGATGATGTTTATTACGAACTGGATTTTAGCTCTTACAGCCATTATTTCTTCGTTGATTGGCTTTATGGGAATGCTAGTAGTTCTAAGTAAGAGTCAAAAATACTTTGTTCAAAGACAAGAAGAGTTAGGTAATTTAAATGGTCATATTGAAGAAGTGTATTCAGGTCTTAATGTAGTTAAAGTTTATAATGGTCGCGAACTTGCTGATAAAAAATTTGATACTTATAATGATAAAGTTTGTAAAAGTAGTTATAAGAGTCAATTTTTATCTGGTTTAATGATGCCAATGATGAGTTTTATTGGTAACTTTGGCTATGTTATGGTATGTATTGTGGGTGCTTTACTCACAATGAATGATGTGATTACTTTTGGTGTAATTATTGCCTTTATTAGTTATGTACGGTTATTTACTTCACCATTATCTCAAATTGCTCAAGCAATGACTTCTTTACAATCTGCCGCGGCAGCAAGTGAACGAGTATTTGAGTTTATTGATGAGCCTGAAATGACTAATGAGGAAGATATTACTTTACGTGCTTCTAAAGACGAGGTGAAAGGCGATATTACATTTTCGCATGTCGTTTTCCAATATGATGATGCACCTAAACCAACGATTGTAGATTTTACAGCGGAAGCAAAAGCAGGTCAAAAAATTGCGATTGTCGGGCCGACTGGAGCTGGAAAAACAACCATGGTCAATTTGTTAATGAAGTTTTATGATATCAATAGTGGGGATATTTTAATTGATAAGATTTCAACGAAAAATTTAACACGAGAAAATGTTCATGATTTATTTACAATGGTTTTACAAGACACATGGTTATTTGAAGGTACCATTAGAGAAAATATTGTTTATAATATGGAAAATGTGAGCGATGAAGATATTTATGCAGCTTTAAAAGAAGTTGGTCTTGAACATTATGTTAAAACACTTCCAGATAAGATTGATACAATGATTGGAGACAACGATGGATTGTCAGCTGGTGAAAAGCAACTTTTAACAATTGCTAGGGGCATGATTCGAAATTCACCTCTTCTTATATTAGATGAAGCAACAAGTAATGTGGATACCAGAACTGAGGAGCTTGTAAGTAAAGCAATGGATAAATTAATGCGTGGTAAGACATCATTCATTATTGCCCATCGTTTGTCAACGATTAAAAATGCTGATTTAATTTTGGTTATGAAAGATGGTAATATCATTGAAACTGGTAATCATGAAGAACTACTAAAAAAGAATGGCTTCTATGCAGATTTATACAATAGTCAGTTTCAAATGTAGAAAGAAGGGGTTATGAAAAATCTAATAATTACTATTGGTAGAGAATATGGTTCAGGTGGTAAATACATCGGTGAAGAGGTTGCTAAGAGATTAGGTTATAAATTTTATGATAAAGAATTATTACAAAAAATTTATGAAAATCATGATTGCAATTATTCATTGTTAGAGGCCTATGATGAAAAAACACAAAATACTCTTTCTAAGTTTTTTCAACCGATGTATACTAATGATTTAAAAGAAACCTTTACAGAAGAAAAATATCGTTCTATTGTTAAGGAAACGATTCAGAAGTTGGTTGAACAAGAATCTTGTGTCTTTATTGGTCGCGATACCAATCAAATTTTAAAAAACTATCCGAATGCTCTTCATTTTTTTATTTATGCAAAAGATGAAGAATTTAAAATCGAAAGAAAGATGCAAGTAGAAAATTTAACTCATGAAGAAGCTAAGCAACGCATGAAACATGTTGATAAAATGCGTGAGAAATTTTATATTTCCCTTAATAAGGGTCATCGTTGGGGAGATAAAGATGATTATGATTTTTGCCTTGACTCTTCTGTACTAGGAATCGAGAAAACTATTGATGTGATTGTTCATATTATTAAGAGTTTTGAAGAAAAAGAGCAATGAGAAATTGAGGAACATAAAAGGAATTATATAACATAGAATTTATTAGGTGATTCTATGTTTTTTTCTAAAGTTTTGACATGTGATTTTAATTGTTGACGAAATAAGCACGAAACATTTTAAAGTTATTTCTCATTTGAGAAATAACTTGACTTCGAATATACATTTATTCTATCATACATATAGGTGATAAGAATGATTAAAAGAGAAATATACTTGTCAAGAATTAGGGGATTTTATGACAGCGATTTGATTAAAATACTAGTGGGAATAAGAAGATGTGGGAAATCTGTAATTTTAAATCAAATTATAGAGGAGTTAAAAAATCATCGGTGTGATGATAAACATATCATATATATCAATTTTGAGTATATCGAGTATGAAGAGTTAAGAGATTATCAAAAATTAAATACCTATATTAAAGATAAAATAACGGATAAAGAAAAATACTATATATTTTTAGACGAAATTCAAAAAGTGAATAAGTTTGAAGAAGTTGTCAATTCATTAAGAGCTTCTACTAATACGAGCATATTTATTACCGGGTCAAATAGCAAGTTATTGTCTCAAGAGTTATCAACGGTTTTATCAGGTAGATATGTTTTATTTAATATATTTCCATTGTCCTATAAAGAATTTGTTTTACTATCGCATAAAGACGGAGAATCAGATGAAACTTTTTGGAATTTCGTGAAATGGGGTGGACTACCTAATCGATGTCAATTTGAAAGCGAAAATAATATTAAAGATTATTTACACAGTGTTTTTGATTCCATTATTTTAAGAGATGTGGTGGATAGATTAGGTTTAAAGGATACCCTTCTTTTTGATTTGCTATTACAGTATATAGTGGATACTACTGGTAGAGAATTTTCGGCGGGAAATGTTATTCGTTTTCTAAAAAAGAAAGGTAAATGTATTTCTACAGAAACTTTATATATTTATTTAGATGCATTATGTAAGGCTTTAATTATAAAAAAAATATATCGTTATGATATACATGGAAAGAAAATATTGAAGACTTTAAATAAATATTATATGACGGATTTAGGAATTGCTCAAATAAAAAATAATGATTTTGAAATAAATAAAAGTTTTGCAATTGAAAATGTTGTTTACAACGAATTACTCATAAGAGGATATGATGTTTACATTGGAAAGACTAAAAATGGAGAGATTGATTTTATAGCTGTTAAAGATAACAAGAAAGAATATTATCAAATAGCTTATTTACTTGCTGATGATAAAGTGATTGAAAGAGAATTTAAGGCGTTTGAAGGCATTGCAGACAATTATCCAAAATATGTTCTTTCTTTGGATAAAGCCGATTTTTCGAGGGATGGAATTATCCATAAAAATATTATAGAATGGCTATTAGATTCTCGTGAATAAATATGTATTTTGCTAGAGAATACTTATAAAAAATATGCATAGAATTTATCAGGTGATTCTATGTTTTTTTCTGATATCCATACACGTATTCGTTTTTTCTTTTTACTTATTTTATGTATTTCTGTAATTATTGTTATGCGGGTTTTTTATATTCAAGTTTTTGAATATGATCGTTTGAGTTCTTTGGCTGAATCTTTGTGGAGTAGAAAACTTCCTATTGGGGCAGATCGGGGCGAGATTTATGATCGAAATGGGAATGTTTTGGCGACCAACTTAACAACTACTTCTTTGGTTTTGATTCCTAATCAAATTACGAATAAAGAAGAAGTCGCGCGTTCATTAAGTGATATTTTAGGTTCAGATTATGAAGATATGCTTGCTCATGTCAGTAAAAAAACAAGTATTGAACGCGTGCATCCAGAGGGAAGACAGCTTTCTTATGATATTGCAAGTCAGATCGGGGCTTTAGAATATGATGGGGTTTATCTGGTTAAAGAAAGTAAAAGATATTATCCGTATGGCGATACTTTATCTCATGTTTTGGGATATGTAGGAATTGATAATCAAGGACTTTCGGGATTAGAGCTTACTTATGATGAGTATTTAACTGGCGAGAATGGTTCTATTAATTATTTTTCGGATGGAAAAGGGAATCGTTTAGAACTTTCGGAAGTATATGAAGAACCACAAAATGGAATGAATTTACAATTGACGATTGATTTAGATATTCAACTCGCGGCTGAAAGAGAACTCGATAATATTATGAGTAAGTATACACCTGAGCATGCGCTTATTTTGGCAATGGATCCAGACACAGGAGAAGTTTTAGCGATGGCAAGTCGACCTAATTTTGATTCCAATAATTATCAGGATTACGATACGGAAACGATTAACCGGAATTTGCCTATTTGGATGACTTATGAACCAGGTTCTACTTTTAAAATTGTTACTTTGGCAAGTAGTATTGAAGAAAAAACTGTCAATTTGTTTGAAGATACTTTTTATGATTCAGGAAGTGTGCATGTAGAAGGAGCGACGATTCATTGTTGGAAAAGTGGTGGCCATGGGGCACAGACAATTTTAAATGTCGTTGAGAATAGTTGTAACCCAGGATTCGTTTATTTGGGACAAAAACTTGGTAAAGAAAGGTTAATGAGTTATATTGAAAAGTTTGGTTTTGGCAGTAAAACAGGGATTGATTTGAATGGTGAATCTTCTGGTATTTTGTTTTCGTTAGATCAGATGGGGCCGGTGGAGCTTGCAACAACGAGTTTTGGACAAGGAATAAGTGTGACACCAATTCAACAAGTTACGGCTGTATCAGCTGCCGTGAACGGAGGAACGCTTTACGAGCCTTATTTGGTTAAAGAAATTTTAGAACCAGAAACTAATGCGGTAGTAAAATTAAATGAACCGGTTTCTAAAGCGGAAGTTATTAGTGAGGAGACTTCAGAACTCGTACGTTTTGCTTTGGAAAGTGTTGTGGCGAATGGTTCAGGGCGAAATGCCTATATTGAAAATTACCGAGTAGGTGGAAAGACTGGAACTGCCCAAAAAGTGCAAGATGGACATTATATGGATGGAAATTATATTCTTTCCTTTATTGGCTTTATGCCGGCAGATGATCCAGAGATCGTTGTTTATGTCGCGATTGATCATCCAGTAGGTGTGGTGCAATATGGTGGAACAGTAGCAGCGCCTGTTGCAAAAGCAATTTTAGAAGCAGCTATTCCAGCTTTAGATATTCAAAGTAGCACAGAAGGGATGGCTAAAGAATATAATTGGATGGATACCAAATATCATCAAATTCCCGATGTAACTGGAAAAACACTTGAAGAAGCTCAAGATGCTCTAAAAGGTTTTTCTTTAGAATATTCGGGAGAAGGAACAACCGTGTTATATCAGACACCAGAGCCTAATAGCTATGTGAAAGAGGGCGGGACTGTTAAACTTTTATTAGGTTAATGTCTATATTTTGTCAAAAAATTAAAAAAATAAAGAAAAATGGATGATTTATTGTATAATATGAATAGGTAGGTGGAATTTATGTTAATTTTAGCCAAGACCGCTTTAGCCATGATGTTGGGGTTTATATTTGCGATTATATGTGGTTTAATATTTATTCCCGTTTTAAAAAAAATAAATTTTCGACAACATGTGAGTAATTTAATTGGTGAAAGACATTTACAAAAAGAGGGAACTCCGACCATGGGTGGGATCATCTTTATTTTTCCTGTTTTAATTACTTTATTTTTACTTTATTTACGAGGCAGTATAGAAATAAGTCATAATCTAATTATTGTTTTATTTGTTTTTATATCCTATGCTTTGCTCGGCTTTGTCGATGATTGGTTAAAGGTTCGTTACCATAATAATCAGGGACTACGAATTTCAACTAAGTTTTTATTACAAATGGTTATTGCTTTGGTTTTCTTTTATATTTTTATGAAAAATGGTGGGGAACCTATTGTTGATATTACATCCTTAAATTTAGCTATTCCGATGGGATGGACATTTGGTTTGTTTATTTTGTTTTTATTAGTTGGAAGTAGTAATGCCGTGAATATTACGGATGGTTTAGATGGTTTATGCGGTGGCTTATCGATGATCGCTTTTGTGGCTTTAGGAATTATTACTTGGAATACAACTTGGATGGAAGGATATCAAGAAGTCGCTATTTTCTGTTTTGTTCTGGTGGGAGCTTTACTTGGATTTTTGCTTTTTAATACGCATCCGGCTAGAGTATTTATGGGAGATTTAGGAAGTCTTTCGTTGGGAGCTGCGATGGCTACGATTTCAATTATTACAAGACATGAGCTTTCCCTAGCAGTCATTGGAGGAGTTTTTGTTATTGAGACTTTATCTAGTATGATTCAAATTGTTGCAATTCGAAAATTTCATAAGAAAGTCTTTAAAATGGCTCCATTACATCATCATTTTGAACAATTAGGATGGCGAGAAACAGATATTGTAAAAATGTTTTATGTTGTTGGGTTACTCCTTGCCATGGCAGCGATTACTTATGGAGTATGGATTTAACAAGAAAATGCGTCAAAGCATTTCTTTTTTTTGCACTTGAAGTTGCGATATTATACGATTTAAGTTATAATTTATATAGTAAAAGAATAAAAAGTATAACTTAGAGTTTAAAAAAGATAATTTTAAGCATACTAATTACGAAGGAGAAGTCAAGAAAATGAAAAATAATAATGAATCTGATAATTTAAAACTTAGTAAGTTTAAAGAAAAAAATCCTAAAAAAACAGGCATTATCATTTTTACAATTGCTTGTATTTTATTAATAGCTGGAGTATTTTTCTATACTTCATTTGCTTCTTTTGAAAGTAGAGAAACTTATAATATTATGGAAGGTAGTGTTAGTGATCCCAGGGATATTTATTTTGCCTATTATATTGATGGACAGTTTTCTGAAGGTTTGCCAAAACAAAATACAGAATATACACTAGATACACAAAAATCAACATGTACCAATGGTGTTATACCTAATTGGAATTATAGCACATGGCATTTTGATGCTGATTATTCTAATTATCAAAATGAGACAAATAAAAGAACGAAATGTGATTTATATTTCATTAAAAACAAAACAGTAGAAACAACATTAGGAGAGATATCTGTGTATCCTTATACTCCAGATTTCACAAAGTCTGCCTGTGACGATGAAGCCTGTGAAAGTCATGAAAAAGGTATATATGCGATGACAACCAATGAAGGAACGACATATTATTACAGAGGAAGTGTCGAAAATAATTATTTAGAGTTTGCAGGATATTATTGGCGAGTTATAAGAATCAATGAAAATGGCAGTATAAGAATTATTTATGACGGAACTACATCACATACCAATGGAGAGTCTAGTACAGATAGATATTATGGGACTTCACAAATAAATACATCAGCTGATCGTAATGAATATGTAGGTTACATGTATACTTTAGATGATGCAGATGGACTTGGAACATCATCTGTTATAAAACAAGCAAATGATTCGTTTTATGAAAGTCATTTAGCAGATTATGCAGAGTATATCGATACTGAATCTGGTTTCTGTGGAGATAGAAGTACTTTAAATTTACAAAGTGAGGTAGGAACAGGGACCGTAACAACATATAATAAGGGCTATTTAAGAGCAATAACGAGTAGTCCAGATTTAAACTGTGAAAATACAAATGATTTATATACACATACTTCATCAAGTAAAGGAAATAAAGCTTCAACATATCCGATCGGTTTAATTACTATGGATGAAGTGATACTAGCAGGAACAGGTGGAGGCGTATTTGATGGTAGTTATAATCAACAAAAAAGTGCTCCAAATACATATTTAACGATTGGCAATAATTTTTGGACAATGACACCAGCAGGAGGGTATAATCCCTTCGGCTATACTAGCTGGCTTGCTGATGTTTTCTATGTCTACGCGTCTGGTACTATTGATGGCGGTAGTACAACAGGTAGCTCTGGTCTGCGCCCAACCATAAATCTTAAGAGTACTGTGAATATTGTGGGATCCGGGACTATTTCTGATCCATATGTTTTATCAGTGAATTAATGTTATCTAGGCTCACTGATAATATGTAGTTGTGGAGTGAAATTTGTCTATCTTTTTCTTGGAATGCAGTGTAGAACACTGTTTTTCTGGCTCCGATATTTTACACCTGCCGTTATGACTTAAAATACAAGTATTAATATTTTTATCTGTTTGTGCATTTTTATTAATCCCTGTAAATTTATCAAAAAAGAATCGCATATATAAAATTTATGTAAAAATAAACAATATACTTTTTTTTAAAGTCAATACAAAAATAAATAAATTTAAAGATTTTAAGAATTATTTAAAACAATAGTAATATAATATAAGCACAACGTAAAACATTGTATTGACGCAATATCTGTATTGTTGTATAATTATTATAGAAATGAGGAATATTATGGAAACTTTAAATTTAAATGTTCGTGTTGATGCAAACGACAAAAAAGGTTTTGAACAATTTTGTGCTAGTGTTGGAATGAATGTATCTACAGCAGTTAATATGTTTATTAAAGCAGTATTAAGAGAACAAAAATTACCTTTTGAAGTTAAGGCAAATACTTTTGATGAAAAAATTTATGAGAAATTAAAAGAAGCAGAAATAGAAATGACAAATACTTCTAAAAGATATTCTAAAGAAGAAATTTTAGATAGTATGAATAATATTATAGAATAGCCCATGTATAAAATAGAATTTTTACCTATTGCTAAAAAAGATATCGATGATATCTTATATTACATTTCTCATAATTTAAAAAATATTCCTGCATCAAAAAGATTAAGGAATTTGTTTATGAAAAGCCTTGATAATAGTGTAGAGTGAAATTTGTTTATCTTTTTCTTAAAATGCAGTGTAGAACACTGTTTTTTCTTTCTTTTCGACAAATAGGGAAATAATAAGACAAAACTTGTCAAAATCTCCTCTTGCTAAATAAAGGTGTATGCCTTTAGAATAACAGGGCATGAAGGAGGTAAGACTTATGTCTACTGAGTTAAAAGAAAAAGAAAAATTTTATACATGTCGTTATGACGTAGCATTTAAAGAAGTATTTCTAAATGAAAAGAATGAAGAGATTTTAAAGAAGTTATTAGAACAATCTTTACATTTGAAAATTCATACGATAGAAACTGCTATGATGGAAAGAAATCAAGGAAATGTTCATGTAAGAAGAAAAGTATTAGATGCAGTTTTATATACCGATCAAGG
>CALVJI010000044.1 GCA_944332105.1 uncultured Bacilli bacterium | reverse complement strand
CGTAATAGGCGGAAAAAGCAAAGAGACAAAAGAATCACTAAGCTCTGTATCTTCACCCTTCATATACTTAATAAAAGCTAACTTATCTTCTTTAGAAATCTCTGTACCTTGATAAGTAGAATCGGTTAATATTTTTTGAAACAACGTATCAGGCAACTCTAAAAAACTTGTAAAATCAGCCTCTTCATTTTGAACGAAATTAAGCAAAGACTCTCGTTCTTCCGCTGTCAAACTAGGATCGCTTAAAACCTCAGGTGATAACGACATATCAAGTATTGCTGTCATTTTTTCCTCAGAAAGCTCTGCCGTAATACTTTCAGATATTGCCGTTAAATTATCGCGGTTAATTACTAGCCCTTGTGAAATCTCATCTGTAATATTTGACAATTGATTAGGCGCTAAAATAGATAACACAGCTCCTAAAATAGCAAGAATAACAGCTAAAAAGACTAATTTACGATATCCTTCCAACTCATGAAACAAACGCTTAAGTGCTCCTTTAAAAGAAGTTGCCGCCCCTGCATTATTCATTGGCTTATTAGGCATTTTCTAACTCCTCCTTTGATAATTGTGACAAAGCTATTTGTTTATAAACTTCACAATTCTTTAATAATTCTTTATGGGTACCAATGCCCACACATTCACCATCTTCTAACACGACAATTTTATCCGCATTCATGACTGTACCAATTCGCTGAGCCACGATAAGAGTTGTCGCATTTTTCGTATATTTCTTTAATTCTTTACGCAATGTAGCGTCGGTTTTATAATCCAAAGCAGAAAATGAATCATCAAACAAATAAATCTCTGGATCACGTGCAATCGCGCGCGCAATAGACAACCGTTGCTTTTGACCACCTGAGACATTCGTTCCACCTTGAGCAATTTTATGATCTATTCCCTCTTCTAATTTAGAGACAAATTCATCTGCCTGTGCCACTTGAATAGCTTCTTTAATTTTATCATCAGTAATCGTCTTCTTACTTTTACCAAAGCTGACATTCGAACGAATAGTTCCCTTAAATAAAACTGCTTTTTGAGGTACATACCCTAATAAATTATATAAATCTTCAGCCTTATAATCCTTAACATTCACGCCATCTACTAAAACTTCGCCATCCGTAACATCATAAAAACGTGGAATCAAATTTAAAAGGGTTGACTTTCCCGAACCGGTCGAACCTAGAAAAGCAACTGTTTCACCTTGTTCAACCTTAAAATTAATATTTTTTAATAAATATTCTTCGGCATCTGGATAACGGAAAGAAACATTTTTAAATTCAATAGTTCCTTTTTCCTTAGGCATTTGAGATTTTTCTGGATCACAAATCACAATTTTTTCATCCAAAATTTCATTAATTCTCTTCGCTGATACACTAGCTCTTGGCACGATCATAAAAATAACCGCGAGCATCAAGAAAGACATAATAACTTGCATAGCATACGAACTAAAGACAACCATATCACTAAAAATAGTAAGTTTCATTGGTAAATTAGCTTCAACAATCAGATAAGCTCCGACAAAATAAATACCCAAAGTAAGTCCGTACATAACAAGATACATAATTGGTTGCATAATAGCTAATTTCTTTTGGTTATTTAATTGTAAATCTGTAAGTTGATGATTCACCGCATCAAATTTATCTTCTTGAAACTTTTCAGCATTAAAGGCCCGTACAACTCGGATACCCGTTAAATTTTCACGTGTTAAACCATTGATCTTATCAATCAATTTTTGAACCACTTTAAAACGCGGTAAGATCATGATAATAAGAACACTGATCGTTCCAAGCAAAATAACAACTGCTACAGCCGTCATCGCACTCCATTGCCAACTCTTATTCAAGATTTTTGTAATCGCCCAACCAGCTGTAATTGGTGCTTTTAACAAGAGTTGCATACCCATGGCCACTAACATCTCAATCTGTGTAACATCATTAGTCGTCCGTGTAATTAAACTACTGGTTGAAAACTTTTTCACTTCTTGTAACGAAAAACTCTCAACTTGGTCAAAAATTTTCTTCCGTAAATTAAGTGAAAAATTCGCCGCAATTTTAGCTACAAAATACCCCGTAATAATCGCAGCAATTAAACTTCCTAACGCACATAAAAGCATAAAGCCACCATTATACAAAATATCACTCATCGCACTACCTTCAGTTTGCACTAAAGTAGTAATTTGCGACATATAATCAGGCATTTTAAGTTCAAGCCAAACTTGTAAAATAACAAAAATAAGACAAACAAAAACTAAAATCCAATCTTTTTTTCTTAACTGTTTAATTAACTTTAACATACTTCTTCCTTTCTTTTAATTTTTTAGCAAAACTTTTCCATATTTTTTTGCATTTGTTTCAAAGCTTCTTGTAAAACACATAAATCTTCTTTAGAAAAGCCTTCAAATAAGACTTTTTCTAATTCATCTAATCGCTGTTTACCAATAAAAAAGAGCTCTTTCGTTTTCTCGTTTAACAAAATCTTTTTCGTCCGAGTATCTTTATGATCAACAACCCGACTAATTAACCCATTTTTTTCCATTGTTTGTAAAACTCCAGAAACAGTCGCTCTTTTTAAATTAAAAAGTTTCTCTAATTCTTTTTGATAAACATCTTCATCTCTGTGTTTTATCAAATAGCCAATAATTTGCAATTGCGTCGGTGTCGGTTTCGGCATTCCTTTTACTTTTTCTGTTAATTCTTGATCTTGCAAAAAATACCGGAAAATTCTTTTTTCTAAATTCTTTAGTTGAAAAATAATTCTCTCCTCTTCCATAATCCACCTCTTTGTATGGCACCTTGCAATATACAGTATATGATAATCTTAATTTTTTGTCAACTCCCTATTTTTACGTCCACACACCACACAGGCACTGACATCAATACATAAAATAAACAACAAAAAAAGAAAAAAGACTCTCAAATGTATCACCCCTATTAGTTTATGAAAAAATCTTTTTTCTCATTAATACATTTATCTATCTTTTTTCTTCTAAAAAATCTTACTTAGTATTTCGACGAATCGTTTTCTTCATATCATTCATCGCCATACTAGCACTTGTTACAGCATCGTCAATCATTTTGTTTGCTTCATGCTTTGTTTTCGGATTGGTAAGCACATAAGAAGCAACCATCATCCCGCCGGCCATGCCTAAACCAAGTCCAACAATCATTTTTTTCATTTTCTTCACCTCACCTATAGTTTGGTTTAGAAAACCTTATTCTATACATGTTTTTCTTGTTCACAAAGCTTTTCTTTCAAAGAAGTTTTACGATTCATTGCGTAATTATTCTGCACAGCCATCAAAAAAGAAGTAGCTTCACCAATTAATACCAAACTTTTCTTGGCCCGCGAAACACCAGTATAAATAAGCTTATTATAAAGCATTTTATAGTAGTTTTTACTAATCGGCAAAAATACATGAGGAAACTCACTTCCTTGACTTTTATGAATGGTTATGGCATATGCATGTCGAATATTAGCTAAATCTTCATACGTATAAATAACTTGATTTCCATCAAAATCAATATGCACTGCCCATCCTTTCTTACCATTATTGGCCTCTTCAATTTTTAAAATATATCCAATATCTCCATTATATACATTAGCATCAGGATTATTAACTAACTGCAAAACCTTATCATGCTCTCGATAAATCCGTTCAAAATAAACAATTTCTTTTTTGCTTTCATCTGCTGGATTAAAAATTTCTTGTAACAAAACATTCAAATTATCAATGCCATTCTCACCCTTATACATCGGCGCTAAAATCTGAATATCATCTACCTTTAACCCTTTTTGTATACTTTTTTTAATAATCTCTTTTAAAAAATCTTTGATCTGTTTACTTTCACATTCAATAAAATTATAATCATCTTTTTTATTCTTAAAAGTAGCCTCTACCGTATGTTCTTTAATTTCTTTAGCTAATATGGGAATATATGAATTTTCACTCTGCCGATAAATTGTATTTAATTCCGTATAAGAAAATAAATGAGAAGCTACCAAATCATTTAAAATAAGCCCTGCCCCAACTGAAGGCAATTGGAAAGTATCGCCCACCAAAACAATCTGAGCACTAGGAAGAGTTCCTTTTAATAAAGAAGCAAACAAGTAAGTATCAATCATACTGGTTTCATCAACAATAATAAGCTTGTGATAATTAGGATTTTCTTCATTCACCCCAAAATCATTAGTATCCTTATTCCATTTTAAATACCGATGAATTGTCATGGCTGGCAAATGCGTACTTAATGATAACTTTTTAGCTGCCCTTCCTGTCGGAGCGATCAAAGCAATAGTTAATGCAATTTCAATCGGACTTAACTTGTACAATTCAATAAATAATTTGGTAATAGCATGGACAATAGTCGTTTTACCTGTTCCCGGACCACCAGAAATAATAGCTACAGGACTTTTTAAAGCAGCTTTAATCGCTTCTTTTTGCTCATGATTATATTTCACGCCTAAAATATCTTCTAATTCAGCTAACTTCGAATCAATCTTAGGTAATTCTTTACTAGGATAAGCCATTTTTTGCCGCAACAAAGAGGCAATATCCTCTTCCATTTGATAATAGCTTTGTAAATAAACACGATCCTTATCTAAAACAACTTGTTCTTTAAGAACCAGTTTATCCAAATACGAATGTAAATCCTCTTCTTCTAAAATAATTTTAAAATTTCCTTTTAAACTATCCGCGACTTCCTCTAAACTATAATAAATATCTCCTGTTACATTACTTCTCCTTTCCATGGCTTCCATTAAGCAAGCTAGAACTCGCGTTTCATCTAAAAATTCATGATCTTGTAAAAAAATACGATCTAATTTATCAAAAGCAATATACTCCTTAAAAATATACAAATTTTCTTCTAAATATAATAGAGTCTTATCTTGATATACTTTTACTAATCGTGTTGCTTCGCTAATCGAAAAACCTTTATTTTTTAAAGCTAATAACATATCATCGACTTTAGAATAAGATAAGACGCTTAAATAAATACTGCTCGCTCTTTTAGGTGTCATCCCCGGCACTAATAACAAATTACTTTGATTTTCTTTAATTAAATCTAGAGCTTTATCCCCTAAAGTCGCGACAATTTGCTCGGCAGTTTTAATCCCACACCCTTTGATTAATGGGCTTGCTAAAAAATCAATCACTGCATCCTTACCTTCAGGCACTTTCTTTTCATAACTTTGAAATTGAAATTGATAACCATATCGTTCATGTTTTTGATAATTACCAGCAAATTCATAAACATCTTCTTCATTAGGATCTAAAATAATTCCCGTAATTGTAATCGTTTTATTTACAAATTCCTTCATCACTTCATCATCGGTTTCTTTTATCCGAAAAGTGCCCACAAAAAAACCAGAATCACTGTGAAAAATGGTTGATTTAATTTTGCCTACAATCTTTTGCATGTCCATCACCTAAATCTATTGTACCACATTTTCAAAACATTTGTTCTGATTAATTTTTATATCCTTTCAAGTAAAGTCGATAGATTAAATCATCATAATAACTATTAATATTAAAATCCCGGTTCTGCCGCGCCACCAAAACTTTTTGCCATAATCCATATAATTCTTGATATTCCATAATCCGATTTTTTACTTCCACTTCATTCTTACCCTCATTAATATGACGATAAATATCATTTAAAGCCATCATTATAAATTGATCTAAATAAGCATAGTTTACTTTTCCGATTGACTCAATAATTCGTAGTTTACACCGGATAAAGGGCCGCATCATCCATTCTTGATAATTAATATTAGGATTATAACGCACTAAACCAATGAATTTATCTTGGTCAAATAGTTGATATTGTTTTAATTCTGAAGCTTCAAACATGTCTCCTCACCCATTTTATCCTTCATCTTTATTTTATCAAATTATTTCTATAAAATCTAGACTTTACAAGTAATTCTTTCACCAATTAGTATGCTCTTTTCATAACGAATAATTTTAAGCTGCACTATTTTATTTTTACCAATATCTTCCATAATCCGAACTTTTAAATAGTTAAAAGTAGTTCCAATACTCTCTTTACCATTTTTTTCAATCAAGACATCTAACGTTTGTCCAATAAATCTTTTGGCATATTCTTCTTCCAACTCTTTAGAAAGAGCAACTAATCTCTTACTCCGTTCATGTTTTTCTTTCTCATCCACTTGATTATCCATTAAAGCAGCTTTTGTATTCTTCCGCACAGAATAAGGAAACACATGAATTTTACTAAATTGTAGTTCACGTGCTACCATCAAAGTTTGTTCAAAAAGTTCATTGGTCTCACCCGGAAAACCTACAATTATATCGGTTGAGATAGAAATATCAGGACGAATATCACGAATTTTAGCAATTTTTCTTTTGAACTCGAAAACACTATACTTCCGATTCATTCTTTTTAAAATCTCATCCGTTCCTGCTTGTAAAGGAATATGTAAATGATTGCAAATTTTTGGATTATCTCGTAATTCATTCAAAAATTTATCATCCAATTCGGTCATTTCAATCGACGAAATACGAATGTATTTTAATCCGTCAATTTGACTGACTTCATGAATTAAATCAGTCAAGTCATGTCCATTACTATAGTAAGAACCAGTATGAATTCCCGTAAACACAATCTCTTGATGCCCATGCAAAACTAAAGTTTTAACTTCCTCCACTACTATGTCAAAATCCTTATGACGAATACTACCACGCACTAACGGAATAACACAGTAAGAGCAAAAATTATCACATCCATCTTCAATCTTAACAAAAGCTCTCGTATGCGTTTTAAATTGAGCAATTTGCATATCTTCAAAAGGAAGTTTTCGAGTACCCGCAAAATACGTATAAGGCTCATGTGTTTTTATATATTGTTCAATCAAAGACACAATCTCGCTTTTTTTATTATTACCAAGTAAAATGTCTATACCAAGTTCTTCATAGGGTTTAGGATCATTTTCACTAGAACAACCGCATACAACTAGTAAAGCCTGCGGATTATTTCTTTTAAAATGTCGCACCATCTTCTGTGACTTATGATCGGCCATATTTGTAACACTACAAGTATTCACAATAATAATATCTGGATTTTCTTCATCATAAACATACCCACTAGCTAGCATTTTCTCTTTCATCATTTCAGATTCATAAGTATTTACTTTACACCCCAGAGTATATATTTGAAACTTCATTATTCTTCCCTCTTTCGCATCTTATTGTAACAGATTATCTATTCTTTTTCTATCAAAAAAAGAAAAAGTACCAAAGGGCACTTTAATTCAATAATTTTTCTAATTCTTTCAAAGCTTTCAAAAAAGCTTCTTCCTTTTCATATGTAAATAATTTAGAAGTATTCTCCATCACATTCACCGTAAACTCAGGTTCTTTCTTCTCAAGCTTTAACTCAGGTAACACTAATGGAGTTTCCTCTTTAGGTGTTGTTTGAATTCGTTTAACAGGTATTACATCATCCACTAACTCCTCTTGATCGTAATAAAGTGGTTTAGCTTTAGCTTCCTTAATTAATTCATCATAACTAATAATTGCTCTTTTTTCTTGTTCTTCTTCATAAAGCGTCATATCTGCTAACGGTTTTGGATTTTCATCTATCGTATTCACAATATTTTGTAAATCAATTTCATCATCAATTTCATTTGCTTTTGGTTTCATATCGAGCACACCCTCACTCTCTTTATTTTCTATATCTTCATTAACTTCTTCTTTTTCATTATGAATTACATAAATGAGTGAGACAATCAAAATAATCAAAGTAACGACTGCAATATATAAAACATAATCTACTAAACTAAAACTTGTAAAAATTCCTAAAACATCTTGAAATAAATCCCACATATCTTTCACCTGTTATTAGTGTACCAAAAAAAGAAAAAAATAGTCATATTTTATGACTATTTTACATATCGGTATACACGAAATTTTACATTGTCTTGTGCCAAGCGAACTGTCTAAGGGTGTCTATTGTAAAACAAACGGATCTTCTAATGTTCCAGTCCCTGTAGCTGTTGTTCGTCTCGTCAAAGTAATAGTTGGCCTTAGGAAAAGGTTACTGGTCTCGCTATAATCTTTAACTAAAGAACCATCTTGAGCCACCACCATATAGGAAAGCTCACCGTTCTCGCTTTTATTAGGAGTCATCGTCCACCATGGAGCTTGTAATCCATCAATGTACAAATAATAATTTGCATTCGCATTACTGCTACCACCCGCCATCATCACTTCATCAGCAGTTAATAAAGCAATCTTACTTGTAACCTCAATTCCTCCACATACTAAATTAGGTAGATAATCCACAAATAAACGCGTATTAGATAAATAATCGAGTTGCCCAGCTTCATTTGTTGTCACGCTATTATCAAAACAATAAGTCGTACTAGCAATAGAATTATCATAAGTTCTTAAATAGGTCTCATAAAAATTATTTAGATTTTGATAAACATTACTCGATAGGAAATCGGTATTACCTCGATACTGTTCTAAGTTCATTGGCACCATATTTTCCGTTGTACTATTTAACACCAATTGAACAGTTTGATTCGCATTAATTTTAACAATCCGCCACATATTCCCAGCAAAAGTTACATAATTATTATTAACATTACCTCGAAAATAATAAGTATCACCACCATCAGATGCGATTTTAATAAGTCCTTCATTCTCCGAAGCACCAGCATCAAATGTCGAAAGTGGTGACTCTTTAACTTCATTTAAATTTAAAATCGTATTAGCAAAAGAATTTTCTACAATTTCTGGAACAATCTCAATTTCAAAAGCAAAGGAATTATTTCCATCACGAAAAACATTCATGGTATAACGATGAGTATCACCAGGCGCAATAGCTACTCGTGAGAGTAAAGAACCTGCATGAACATTTTGAATAACTTCATCAGTCACATTAGAACTTAACCGATATGTTGCCCCAGCTACTTCACCAGTAATGGATAAAATATTAACATTATAATACAAGGTTTCTTCCAATTGATTCGTTATCGAGAAAGCTACTTCCTTAGAAGCACTATCGACATTAACAGAAGTGCCATTTAAATAGTTAATAGAAAGCCCCTCCGCCACTTTAATAAAAGCACTAATGTCTTTTTCTTCACCTTGAAATTTCTGATAATCCGCATATATACACACTAATAATGTAATAAAAACTGCAATTACCAATAGAGATATTTTATATCCTTTTCTCATACTATAATCACCCTTGTTATTATAAGTATACGAAAAGAAAAAAAAGATGTCAATTTTCTCGAGACTTATTTTCCAAAAATCCAAAAAAATTTGACATAATTTGCAATAAATTAAATCTTTTTTATCTTCAAATCTACAATTTATTAATTTCACGAATACTTAACCCAGTTGCTTTTTCTATCATAGGAAGTGGAACATTAAGTGTTTTTAAATTACGAGCGATCTCTTCGTCACGAATTGCTTTTCCCTCTTTAATTCCAGAGGCACGTCCTTCCAATTCACCAGTCAAATAAATATCTTCTTTCTCTTGCCTTTCTGCTTCTGCTACATCAT
>CALVJI010000043.1 GCA_944332105.1 uncultured Bacilli bacterium | reverse complement strand
GTTAAATCACCCATTACATTACCCATGTATTCATCAGGTACTGTAACTGTAACTTTCATGATTGGTTCTAGTAAAACTGGTTTACACTTATTTTTCGCTTCTTTTAAAGCCATAGATGCAGCAATTTTGAAGGCCATTTCTGATGAGTCAACATCATGGTATGATCCATCAAATAATGTTGCTTTTACATCAACCATTGGATAACCAGCTAAGATACCGCCAGCCATTGCTTCTTGTAATCCTTTATCGGTTACTGGAATATATTCACGAGGAACTACACCACCAACGATTGCATCTACGAATTCATAACCTTTATCTTTATTTGGTTCAAAACGAATCCATACATGACCATATTGTCCACGTCCACCAGATTGTTTAATATATTTACCTTCACATTCACCAGTTTGAGTTAATGTTTCACGGTAAGCAACTTGAGGACGACCAATATTTGCTTCTACGTTAAATTCACGTTTCATACGGTCTACCATGATATCTAGGTGTAATTCACCCATACCACTGATAACTGTTTGTCCTGTTTCTGGATCTGTTTTATATTTGAAAGTTGGATCTTCTTCAGCTAATTTTTGCAATGCGGTAGCCATTTTTTCTTGATCAGCTTTTGATTTTGGTTCAATTGCTTCATCAATTACTGGTAATGGGAATTCCATACCTTTCATGACTGCTGGATTTTTTTCATCGCATAATGTATCTGCTGTTGTTGTATTTTTAAGACCTACAGCAGCTGCAATTTCTCCACAGAATACTTCAGAAATTTCTTTACGAGAATTTGCATGCATCTGTAAGATACGTCCAATTCTTTCTTTTTCACCCTTCGTGCTATTTAATACATAAGAGCCACTTGCTAAATGTCCTGAATAAACACGGAAGAATGCTAAACGTCCAACAAATGGATCAGTCATAATTTTGAATGCTAATGCTGTAAATGGTTCTGAATCACTTGGATGACGTAAAATATCTTCGCCAGTTTTTGGATTAAAGCATTCAATAGCTTCAACATCTGTAGGTGCTGGCATGTAATCAATAATTGCATCAAGTAATAACTTAACACCCATATTAGATAATGCATCACCACATAAAACTGGATAGAATTGATTAGAAAGTGTACCTTTACGAATTGCTGACTTAATTTCTTCAACAGTAAGTTCTTCACCATTCAAGTATTTTTCCATTAAGTCATCGTCAAATTCTACAACTTTTTCAATTAAATCATTATGTCTTGTTTCAGCTAAATCCTTTAAATCATCTGGAATAGCGATTTCAACCATTTCTTCTTCAGGTTTACCATCAAATTGATAAGCTTTCATAGTTACCAAGTCAATAATACCATTGAAGTTATCTTCAGCACCAATTGGCCATTGAATTGGTTTAGTATCAATACCTAAACGAGATTTTAAAGTACCTAATGAGAATGCAAAATCAGCTCCCATTTTTGTCATTTTGTTAGCAAATACCATTCTTGGAACTTTAAATTCGTCTGCTTGACGCCATACAGTTTCAGATTGAGGTTCTACACCAGCTTGTACATCAATTAGACATACAGCGCCGTCAAGCACTCTTAAACTTCTTGATACTTCTACTGTAAAGTCTACGTGACCTGGAGTGTCAATAATATTTAAGCGATATCCTTTCCAATGAGCTGTAGTCGCTGCACTGGTAATTGTGATTCCTCTTTCTTTTTCTTGTTCCATCCAGTCCATTTGAGATTCGCCATCATGGGTTTCACCTAATTTATGAATTTTTCCTGTATGGAAAAGAATTCGTTCAGTTGTTGTTGTTTTTCCAGCATCAATGTGAGCCATGATACCGACATTTCTTACTTTATCAATTGTAACATCTCTTGCCATAGTTCACACTCCTACCATCTATAATGTGCAAAAGCCTTATTTGCCTCTGCCATTTTGTGCGTATCTTCACGCTTTTTAACCGCACCACCTGTATTATTGGCAGCATCGATTATTTCATTGGCTAAATTTACAGCCATACCTTTACCATTACGATTTTTAGCATAATTTACTAACCATCTTAAGGCTAAGGCTTGTCCTCTGTCATCACTAACTTCGATTGGAACTTGATAATTAGCTCCACCAACACGACGTGATTTTACTTCAAGAGCTGGTGTGATATTTTTTAAAGCTTCTTCGTACACTTCAATTGCAGGACGTCCTGTTTTTTCAGCAACGATATCGAAAGCTTCATACAGAATTTTTTGAGCTGTACCTTTTTTTCCATCTTGCATAATTTGGTTGATTAATTTTGTAACCACCTTAGAATGATAAATAGAATCAGGTAATACATCTCTTTTTTCTGCTCTTCTTTTACGCATGATTATTTCCTCCTTCTATTATTTTTTTGGTTTTTTTGTACCATATTTACTACGTCCTTGTTGACGGTTTTGTACGCCTTGGGTATCAAGTGTTCCACGAACAATGTGATAACGAACACCGATAAGGTCTTTAACACGTCCACCACGTACTAATACAACGCTGTGTTCTTGTAAGTTATGTCCTTCACCTGGAATGTAAGTATCCACTTCACGACCATTTGAAAGTCTAACACGAGCATATTTACGTAATGCTGAGTTTGGCTTCTTAGGTGTTTTCGTTCCAACACGAGTACATACTCCACGTTTTTGCGGACTATTTGTCTTAGTTTGTTTTCTTTCAAGTGTATTAAATCCAACATTTAAAACGGGACTTTTACTTTTTCTTGTTTTCTTACTTCTTCCTTTTTTTACTAGTTGATTAATAGTAGCCATAATTTCTCCTTTCCATATACACACTCCCTGGTGTATCAAAATGCTCTTTAAATGAGGTTTTACCGAAGTAAAACCGAGATTTAAAAATCAAAAATATGATATCATTTATATATATGCATGTCAAGCATCTTTTTTGACAAATTTTTTCAAAATATGAAAAAAGGTTACACGTTTTTTTATTGATAACCTTGCGTCTTGTACTTTCCGCATTTAATGAATGCTTTGTAATCTTGATCGTTTTTTTCTATATATCCTTCACAAGTATTTTCATTTACCACGAGACTTTCAATCACATTTTCTTCTTGTAATTCGGCTAGAGTTATTTTTTCTAAATTGTGAACTTTTAAATAGTCATAAGATTGTTCAACAACTCTTTTTTCAAAATCTTTATACTCTTTCGTTTCTTTTTTATATAGAATTCCTATCACTGTCACACCAGCTACTAGCAAAAATAGAAGACACCCCCATATAATACTAATTCTTTGCATGTGTTTAATTTCTGTTTTCATGTTAATACCCTTCTGTTTCATAATTTTGACAAGAAATAAAAGGTGTGAATTCATCTTCATTTACAAGAACATAGCCAGTACAAACGTCATCTTCTACCATGAGTTCTTTTTCGGTTATATATCCGACATCTAACAAATCTTCTGAAATGATTAAATTATTGCTTACTTCATATCTTCTAGAATATATCCGGGCGGCACTGGCTAAAGATCGTTCTACTTTGCTATAAGCATTTGATGATGTTGTATTGTTATTACTAGAGGCTAGACCTTCATATAAATTGTTAATTAAAGTAGCGACTAAAAGGACACAAAAAAGGAGAATGGCACAAAGGAGCAACATCTCACGAAGTCCCCATCCTTGATTATTTAATTTCATTATAATCCAAGTTCCTTTTCTGTTTCATTTTTTATAAAAGAAGGACCAAAGCCAATTTTAGAACCGCCAGCGTTTAAACGATACTCATAGTATTTGTAGCCAAAACTTGTACAGCTATAATATGTTCCTTCATCTACTTCTACTGTACTTTCATTTAAGCATATTAAGGGTTTTGTCCCATCTTTTGCTCTAAAATAGTCTACAACAAAGAGAATCATCCATGTGATTAATAGTACAATTACTAAAATTTTTATGATGGTTAGTAAAATCTTTTTCATAACTGCCTCTTTTCTATCCTTATTATAACGAATTTTTTTTATGAAAACAACTGAAAAGAAAGAGATTTTGTTCTCTCTTTCCTTATTGAGCTAGTTTTTCTGTTAGTAATTCTTTTACTTTAACAGGATTCGCTTGACCTCTAGTCTTTTTCATGACTTGGCCGACAAAATAGTCAAACATATTGGTTTTTCCGTTATGATACATTGTAATTTGTGATGGGTTTTCTGCCAACACTTCATCGACAATATTTGCTAATGTTATTTCATCAGAGATTTGCATCATGCCCTTTTCTTGCATTATTTTTTCTGGCTCTCTTTCTTCTTCAATAGTGAAATAGAAGAGTTCTTTTCCTTGTTTACTTGAAATATTTCCATTTTTAATAGCTTCCGTAATTGTAAACAGACGTTTTGGAGTTATGTAAAAATCTTTGATATTTTGATCATGTTTGTATAAATATCCTAATATTAATCCCGTAATCCAATTTGCTGCGGTTTTAGGATCGATTTTTTCTTCTAAACACTCTTCAAAATAATTTGCTATGCTTTTTTCTTTTATTAAAATGTTCGCATCATAGGCTGATAGTCCATAGGTATTTTGATATTTATTTTTTCTTTCATAAGGAAGTTCTGGGATAGACGTGCGAATCTCTTCTAACCAATCAGCACTTATTTTAAATTTAGGTATATTAGGCTCAACAAAATAACGGTAATCTATCGCGTCTACTTTGCTACGCATCCGAATAGTCGTGCCTGTTTCTTCGTCATATCGTCTTGTTTCTTGTTCTACTTCATCATATTTGCCTGCTTCTTTTAAAGCGGTTTGTCTTTTGATTTCATAATTAATTGCATCTCTTACTCCACCGAAGGAATTGACATTTTTAATTTCTACTTTTGTGCCTAATTCATCTGTATCGGAAATGGAGACGTTAACATCACAACGAATTTGACCTTTTTTAGAATCTGCTTCGCTAATATCGCAATATTGATAGATTGCCCGCATATATTCTAGGAAAGCTACGGCGTCATCGGCTGAATGAAGACAAGGTTTTGTTACTAACTCAAGTAAAGGAACGCCAGCGCGATTATAATCAATAGTTGAAATATCGTATAAGTGATTCATGCTCGCTGAGTCCTCTTCTAAGTGAATATTATCAATGTCGACTCTAAATGTCGTTCCATCTTCCCTTTCAATATCAATAAATCCGTCCATTCCAACAGGAATTGGTGGTGTGTTTTGTGTAATTTGATAGCCTTTAGGTAAATCTGGATAGTAGTAATTTTTGCGTTCAAAATACATATATTCTGGTTGTTTACAATTTAAGATTTCACTCATCATGAGAGACATCCGTACGCATTCTTTGTTTACAACTGGTAAGACTCCTGGAAAAGCCATATCGACAGGGCTAATGTGAGAGTTTGGAATATCAGAATATCCATTTGGTGCGCTAGAAAAAACTTTGGTATTTGTTTGTGATATCTCACAATGCATCTCAAGACCGATTGTTACAGGATATTTCATTTCGTTACCTCCTTGGCAATTTGATTTTTATAATTCATGCTACTTTCTAACGCATAAGCGATATTTAACACTAATTCATCTTGATAGCAATTACCAGTGATATTGACACCAACAGGTAGATCACTTACGAAACCATTAGGAATGGTGATACTTGGAAAACCGCCAAAATTACCGATTTGTAAGTGATCTTCTAAAATCGTTGTTTCTTCTTTAACCATATCTGTTGGATCGTCTAGAAGTTTGGCGGGTCCACTACCAACAGGAAGGATGAGACCATCATATTTGGTAAATAATTTTTTCATTTCATCGACAATTAGACGACGAACACGCTGGGCATTTTTAAAATATTTTTCTTGATTTTCTTTTTGTAAGACATAGGAACCAATGATAAAACGACGTTTAATTAATGGTGAGAATCCTTTTGTTCTATAGTCTTTCATCATTTCTTCATAGTTTTTGCCTGACCCCCGAGGTCCAAAGATAAAGCCTGTTAAATTTGACATATTACTTGTCGCTTCTGCACAAGAAATTACTACATAAACAGATGGTAAGGCATTCAATAATTTTTGATCTAAAGAAACGCCTTCTACGCTCATGCCTAGTTCTTCACATTTTTTTAAAGTAGCCTGAAAGTTCTTTAAATGTTCTATTAACTCTTCACTTGCATTTGGATAATTATTTATATCACATATTTCTTTAATGTAGAAAAGTTTTGTACCTTTTACATCTTTTTTTAAGTTTTCATATAAGTGAATATTAGTAGAATCCCATGTGGTTTGATCTTTAGGATCTAGTCCTTTCATTGCATCAACTACAATTGCAGCATCTTCTACAGAACGAGATAATACACCACAGTGATCAAGAGAAGATGCGAAAGGAAATAACCCATATCGGGAAATCATTCCGTAGGTTGGTTTGTAGCCAACTATTCCACAGTATGCAGCTGGTTTTCGAATGGAGTCACCGGTGTCTGAGCCTAAAGCATATGGATAGACTCCCGCGGCAACAGAAGCAGCAGAACCAGAAGATGAACCGGCGCACATTCTGTCATAATCCCAAGGGTTATGGACGATGCCTGTATGAGCTGTTGTACCCGTTCCTCCCATACCAAATTCATCTAAAGTTGTTTTACCAATTGGCACAGCCCCCTTCTTTTCCAAATTTAAAACAGCCGTTGCGGAGAAAAAGGGAACATAGTTTTTTAAAGTATTACTTGAGCCAGTTGATAAAATTCCTCTTGTTGAATAGTTATCTTTAACACCATAAGGAATTCCTGATAGTAAATCATCGGTTACAGGAAGACCTTTGGCATCATCTAAAATTGTTACAAAAGCATTTGTTTTGTCTTGGATTTCATGAGCTTTAGCTAAAGACTCCTCCACTAATTCTTGACTGGTTATTTCGCCTTTTTTTAAAGCCTCATGAATAGCAACTATTCCTTTATCCATATATTTCATTATTCCACCACCTTTGGAACCGCGACTTCACGTTCGGTTTTATCTTCACAGTTTTGTAAAAGTTCATCAATGGGGACTGATTCTTCAGCCACATCACTTCTTAATTCAAAAACAAAATCATCTAAAGCATGGGTCATTGGCTCGACATTCTCAATATTGGGAATCTCATTTATTTTATTAATATTTTTATCAATGACCGCGAATTCTTCAAAAACCATCTTTTTTTCTTCAGGTGTTAAACCAATCATTAATAAATTAGCTAGTTTTTCTACTTTTTCTTCCGTAAATTCTTTATTCATTTTCCTCTTCCTTTCTAATTTGTAAACCTAATTCATCTAATTGTTCTCTTGTTAAATAGCTTGGTGAACCCATCATGCGATCTTCGCCACTAGCATTTGTTGGAAAGGCTTGTACTTCACGTAAATTGTCTTCATTTTTAAGAAGCATGAGAATCCGATCAATTCCTATAGCCATGCCTCCATGAGGTGGACAACCATATTTGAAGGCCGTAAATATAGACTGAAAACGATTCATCACTTCTTCTTTTGAATAGCCAACAATTTCAAAACCTTTTTGTAAAGTATCTAAATTGTGGTTACGAATCGCGCCAGAGGCCATTTCATACCCATTACAAACAAAATCATATTGATAAGCTAAAATATTAGATAGATCTTCTTCATCATAAGCTTTACTATCATGTGGTAAACTAAATGGATTATGCGCGAATTCATATTTTTTTAAAGTCTCGTTATATTCAAACATAGGAAAATCATTGACAATACATAGTTTTAATCTATGAGGATCTAATAAATTCAATTTTTTTCCCAATTCAATCCGAATTAGTCCCGCTTGTTTTCGAGCAAGCTCTTTATTTCGATTGGCAATGAAGAACATAACAGAATTGGCTTTCATATGAAAGTTTGTAATTAAAGCATCTCTTTCTTCTTGACTTAAAAATTTATCAATTGGCCCTTTTAAGGAACCATCTTCTAAAAGAGTTAAATAGCCAATGCCAGGCATACCAATACTAGAGGCATAGTCTACTACTTCATTAAACCACGAATTTGGCTTTTTGCCAATATTTTCTACAACAATAACTTTAATCGTAGCTTTTTTAAAGGGATTAAAGGAAGTATTTTGTAAAAATTCTGTAGCATCTTCAATGATAAGAGGATTGCGTAGATCTGGCTTATCTGTACCATATTTATCGATGGCTTCTTGATAAGAGATTTTTTTAAAGGGTGGGCGAGAAACTTCATACTCACTGAATTTAGAAAATACTTCGTAAAATATTTCTTCACCTATTTTTAATACTTCTTCTTCGGTCACAAAATTCATTTCAAAATCTAATTGATAAAATTCTAAAGTACGATCTTTTCTAGTGTCTTCATCGCGAAAACAAGGTGCGACTTGAAAGTATTTGTCAAAGCCTCCGACCATCAATAGTTCTTTATATATTTGCGGTGCTTGAGGTAGAGCATAAAATTTACCTTTAAAATTTCTTGATGGAACTACAAAGTCTCTTGCTCCTTCAGGTGATGAGGCAGTTAGTATAGGTGTTTGTACTTCGGTAAATCCCCAGTCATACATTTTATTGCGTAAGAAATGTAAAACAGATGATCTTAATAGAAAAATTTCTTTAACTTTTTCATTACGCATATCTAAATAACGATATTTTAAACGGACTTCTTCATTGACATTCTTACTAGCAAGAATTTCAAAAGGAAGGGTATGTAAAGAAGCACTTAAAATTTCTAGATTTTGCACTAGTAACTCTATTTTGCCAGTTTCTAAACGAGGGTTATAGGTTTCTTCATCTCTTTTACGTAAAACACCCGTTACGGTAATCACTGATTCTTTGGCTAGTCCTTTAAAAAGGGTATCATCATTGGAAACGGTTTGTAACACACCTGTTGTATCACGAAGGTCTAAGAATAGAACTCCACCATGATCTCTTATGTTAGCAATCCATCCACTGACAGTTATTTCTTCACCAATCATTTGAGAAGTTAATTCTTTGATTTTATGCGTATAATATTTGTTCATGTGAATCTCCTTTCTAAAAAGAAAAAAGACCTATTTGTAAGGGCGATTTGAAAACGCGGTACCACCTTACTTGTAGGTCTCATTAGGTTATCGAACGCATCCGTCTTAAGTATTAAAGAAGTGTTTTTCCAATATATATTGATAGGCATTTCCAGCATCTAGCCATTCTCTTTCATCAAGGGATATATTGTACTCGTTTCTTTCTTAAGAAAACTGTATTTATTTTAAAATACTTTTGGTTAATAGTCAATTCTTTTCTAAAAAAAATTTACGCCTCTTTTAACTCATTGATCTCTTCTTCACTTAATCCTGTTAGACTAGATATTTTTGTAATAGAAAGGTCTGTCTCTTTAAGCATTGCCTTTGCTATTTCTAAATTACGATTTTTTTCACCATATTCGATTCCTTGCTCAATGCCCTCTTTAATTCCATGTTCACGGGCTTCTCTAAGTTCTGTATTTCTTATTTTTCGGTCATCTTCTTCTTTCGTCATATATTTTCTGAATTTTGGATCACGATTAATTCTTTCCACTTCTTCCATATACTTCTTGACCTCCTCATCTCTTTTAGATAGTCCCTCAATTTTTTTCTAG
>CALVJI010000042.1 GCA_944332105.1 uncultured Bacilli bacterium | reverse complement strand
AGCCAGATCTTCAATTTATGACTGATAATATTATTCGACTGATAAGATGTATTATTGGTCGCGACTGATAATATGTGGTAGGATAAAAATATATTTAAATTAAGATACAATCTAGTGTGTTTCATAATTACACACTGGATTTTTTTATTTTTATGAAATTTTTTTTAAAAATTTGCTTTAAAAAAAAGGAAATTGGACTTTTTTCTTGTATATGTATAGTAGAAGGATATATTTTCTTCTTAGAAAGGAGCACGAAATTCGAAAAAATCCTCTATTCTTGATTCTTTAAGTTCTGATATTATCTTTAAAGAAATCTTTGGAACTGAAAAAAATATTCGTTTTACTGAACTCTTATTGGAGACTTTAAAAAATATGCCTCATGGTTCTTTAAAGGATAAAGTAACAATATTAAATAGTAGTCCTTTAAATAAAACGAATATTCAAAATAAATCTGTCAGCGCGGATATTCTAGTTTCGATTCCAGGTGAAGTGATCAATATAGAAGTATATGGGCGCTTCAATGAGGAAAACTTTACAAAAAGCAAAGTATATTTTTTTCGGCTTTATGCTACTGATTTACCAGTTGGAGAAGAATATGCAAAACAACATATTATTATCCAATATAATATATGCTTAACAAGTAGTTTACCTTACACCAAAAAATTAAAAACTAGATATTTATTAAGAGATGACACAAATCAAGTAGTTGCCCATGATATTAAAGGATATATCTACAATCTTGACAAACTAGAAGTCAACAGTTATACTGTGGGTGAAAGTAATCTGTTAGAGAAAATATTTTTAATAATTAAAGCAACAACCCATGAAGAAAGAGAACAAATCGCGGAAGGAAGTGAGATATTAATGGACATGGTTAATACAATTAAAAAGTTTATAAATGATGAAGAGATCAAAGAGATGAAAAGTTTTCAAAACAAGTGGTTAGATGATGGTAAACAAGAAGAAAAAATCTCTGTTGCCAAAAAACTGTTAAACAAGTTATCTTTGGATGACATTGTTGAAGTAACTGGCCTAACCAAAAGCGAAATTGAAAGTTTAGCAAAGAATTAAAAAAGGGCTGTAACGAAATAAAATAATTTTGTTTCAGTCCTTTTTCTTTTTTTACTATTTTTTTATTAAGCTTCCTGAATCACGCATTTCTTTTGGAATTGTTATATCCATGTATTCCAATATTGTAGGAGCCACATTGGTTAG
Organism: uncultured Bacilli bacterium; assembly: GCA_944332105.1. Classification (GTDB taxonomy): domain Bacteria; phylum Bacillota_I; class Bacilli_A; order RF39; family UBA660; genus Ventrenecus. The sequence continues at coordinate 8,801 of CALVJI010000042.1, read as the reverse complement.
ATCTCCTTTTTCCACTAAATTAACTTTTTCATCCGTAATTATAAAAGGAACTAAACTTGTTGTATGTGTAGTTACAGGGTTTCCTTGAGCATCAAGCATTTGATCGGCATTGCCATGATCGGCTAAAATAACCATAGTGTAGAAATTTTCTTCGGCTTTTTCGTAGAGCATTTTTAAACATAAATCTACTGTAATACATGCTTTAATAGTCGCTTCTAAATTACCTGTATGACCTACCATATCTGGATTGGCATAATTTAATAAAATAAAGTCATAATCTTTTTCCATACATGCTACACATTTTTTAGTGACTTCAATGGCACTCATTTCTGGTTTTAAATCGTAGGTTGCTACTTTTGGTGATGGAATTAAAAACTTTTGACATCCTTCTAATGAAGTGTTTCTTTCGCCATCAAAAAAGTACGTAACATGTGCATATTTTTCTGTCTCGGCAATACGCGCTTCAGTAAGTCCTAATTCAGATAAATATACTCCTAATGGATTTGTGATTTTAGGTCTTTCTAAAAAGTTTTGTGTTTTAATTTTGGGATCGATTGGAAGAAAAGTATATACTTGTAAATCCGGCATTGGAAGAATAGGAAATTCTGCAAAATTTTGTTCAACAAATGTACTCAATATTTGTTTAGCGCGATCTGTTCGATAATTCATCCATAAAATGATGTCGCCATTTTGAATTTTTTGGAAATCACGTGTTTTGATTGGTGGTAAAAATTCATCGGTAATATTATTGGCATAGCATTTTTGAATCGTTAAAGGAATATTACTTGTTACAAGGCCCTCTTCTTTAACTAATAAATCATAATATTTTTTGGTTCTATCGAAATTTTTGTCACGATCCATCGCATAGTAACGACCACAGATAGAAGCTATATACCCTACTCCTGTTTCGTTCATTTTTTCTTCTAATTTAGAAATGTAAGTATAAAGAGACTTTGTGTCTGTATCTCTGCCATCACTAATTATGTGAAAATATACTTCAGAAATTTGCTCTTGATATAAAACTTCTATTAATTCTAGAAAATGTTCTAAACTTGAGTGAACTTTGCCGTCACTTAATAAACCAATAATATGAATGGGTTTGCCAGCTTTGGCATGTTCGATCATTGTTTCAAAAGTTTCGTTAGTTAAAGGATTGTCTTGTAAAAAGTTTTTGATTAAAGTGACACTTTGCAAAATTTTATAGCCAGCGCCAATAGTCATGTGTCCTACTTCACTATTACCAAATTGATTAGGTTCTAAACCTACCGCTTCTCCACTAGCTTCTAAAAGGGCATGAGGATATTTTTTCCATAGTTCTAAAAAATTATTGGGTGGAGCCATTTTTACTGCATTACCTAAAGTATTATCACTCCAACCAAAGCCGTCTAAAATTACCGTTAATATTTTTTTCATATTCTCACTCATTTCTCTTTCATTTTATCATTTTCTTTATTAAATTACAATTTTTGATATGAAAAAAAGACCATCTGGTCTAATTATAAATAGGTAACGCTTTATTTTCTAAGCGAAGAGCATCTGATAAAGTTACCATAAATTCTGAATTGGTTGGTTTCGCACGATCATAATCGATGCTATGGCCAAATATTTTATTCATCATTTGATAGTCTGCTCTGTTCCAACTTACTTCAATCGCATGGCGAATCGCCCTTTCTACTCTTGAAGCTGTTGTATTATAACGGTATGCAATTTCTGGATAAACAGTCTTTGTAATCCCGCCGATTAAACCAGCTGATTGATAAAGCATTAATATTCCTTCTCTTAAATATTGATAGCCTTTTATTTGAGATGGAATTCCTAAGGTATGTAGTAAATCCGTTACGCGAACTTGAATTTCTGAACTGATTTTCTTATCTGAGTATAGCTCAGTTGTTTCTTCGGCTAATACTTCTTTTATCCGTGCTTCTAGTGAAGTTAAATCACATGGTTTTAGCATGAAGTAATCCACATTATATTTTGAAGTCATTTTAATGGTATATTCTTTACGATAACTTGAAAGAATAATCACATGACTTTTAATTTTATTTTTTTCTAATTCATCTAATATGGCTAAACCATCTTTACCAGGAATGATTAAGTCCATAATGATTACATCAATTTTGTCATGGTTTTTAAGAATATACTCCATAGCTTCTTTGCCATTACTGATGCAATCTAAAATAGTAATTACTGCGTTGTTTTTGAAATACTCCTTAACACTACTCGTAAACTCCATACTGTCATCTACTACTAATGCGTTAATTTTTGTTTTCATTTTTCTCTCCTTCTTAAGTACTTCTCATCTACAACACGCACCTTAATAGTAGCAAAGATTTTGTCAAATTACTAGAGAAGATATTGTCTAGTTATGTATAGTTGTGTCTACTTTTGTCGAATCTTCTTTATTTTGAACAAAATTGACAACATTTTTAGCCCTTTTAGAATAATTGCCAACTAACAGACCATCAATTTCTTTGTTCTTATATAATTCTTTGATGTTTGCACTTGTAATGCCTCCTCCATAATAAAGAGGAAAGGAAAAATTGTATTCATATTTTAGTTCTTGTTTGATTTGATAAAAAAGATTTTCAATTTCTGTAACATTAAGAGCGTCTTTCCCGCCTATTAGCCATGTTGCTTCATAAACAAATATTACTTTCGGATAGTCTTTAGGTAATACTCTTGATAAATAGGCTCTTATTTTGCTTAATAGTTTTGTATAAGTATATTGATAATCATGATCTTCTTTTGTATCACTTATTAATACGTAAGCAGTCATTCCTTCAGTTACTACACGACGTAGTTTTTTTAGTTTATTTTCAAAGGTATCTTCAATTTCAGAGTGACCAATTAAAACGCCTTTGACATCTAAACTTTTTAATGCGTGAGCAGATATTTTTCCCGTATAACTTCCATTTCCATATGGAGAGACATCTTGCGCGCCTATTTGATAGTAACGAGAATGCATGATTGGTAGGTAACAAAAAGGTGGACAAATTACAATATTCATTTTTTCTTTATTTTCTTCTAATTCTTGTTTGTATTTTAAAATATCTTGTAAGTTATGTTCCATTTTTAAATTACATATCAAGGGTTTCAATTTCAACTTCCTCCTCTATTGCTTCTAAGGCCTTTAAATTTCCTGTACCAATATATTCTAAAGTGGCCCCGCCACCTGATGAAATGTAGGTGAATTTATCTGTATAGCCAAAGTTATGAATGCTTGATGCCGCGTCCCCACCACCTGCGACACTGACTGATTTGGATTCACTGATGATTCGTAAAAGTTCTTTGCTACCATTGGCAAATTTCATATTTTCATATAAACCTACTGTCCCATTTAAAAAGATGGTTTGGCTATCTTTAATTATCGTTTGGAATTTTTGTAAAGTTTTGGTTCCAATATCATAAATCACTTCATTTTCTTCCACTTGATTTATTAATTTATATTTGACGTAGTTTAAATCATAAGTACTGCCTACAATACAATCTAAAGGTAAAATGATCTTATCTTTATAGGTCAATAACATGGCTCTTACCTTTTCAATTACTTGAGGATTTTTAGAAGCGACAGATTCACCAATTTGAAAGCCTAATATTTTTAGAAAAGTATTGGCTAAAGCACCCGCGCATAATAAGTGTTCACACTTTGGAAGTAAACTTTCCATTAGTGTAAGTTTGTCATCAATCTTTGCACCACCCATAATTACTGTAAATGGATGAATGGCGTGGATAACTAGACGGTCTAACATGCTAATTTCTTTTTGCATTAAAAAGCCAATGCAACTAGGAATAAAAGTAGATATTCCATAAGTTGATGCATGTTTACGATGTGCAGAGGCAAAAGCATCATTTACAAAAACATCACCTAAACTAGACCAGAATAAAGCTAATTGCATATCACAATTGCTTTCTAATTTAGCTGGTACATCCATGAATCTTGTGTTTTCTAACATCAAAATTTCTTTAGGCTTCATGATACTTACTCTTTTTTGAACTTCCGCGCCAAAATTTTCTTTGGAAAAATAAACTTCTTGACCGACTAATTCTTTTAAACGATCGGCCACAATTTGTAAAGATTTATTTTTTTTATCTGCTTCATTTTTTACTTTACCAAAATGACTTAAAATCACAATTTTACAATTTTCATTTAAAAGATAAAAAATAGTTTCTAATGATTCTCTTATTTTTGAATCATCTAAAATTTGATTATTAACAACTGGTACGTTATAATCTACACGTAAGACTATACGTTTATTTAAAACATTCATATTTTGTAAACATTTTTTCATTATATCCCCTCATACTATTCCAGAAATATTATACCCAAAATTTCTGTATTTAGCAATTTATTTTCCAAAGCAAAAAAAAAGATCAGATTTACAATTTTCTGATCATTGTTCTTTTACATAAATAGTTTTTTGGCAGTTTTCATCATCTGCGTGGTATACCCCATTTCATTATCGTACCAGGCAACTACTTTTACGAGTTGTTTTCCTTCGCTTTCTACTATACTTGTCAAACCTAAGTCCACTAAAGCGCCGCATTTTTGACCAATAACATCGCTTGAAACAATCGGATCGCTCGTCACTTTTAGAACATCACTTTTATGATTCGTCAATATTTGATTTATTTCTTCTGGTGTGGTATTTCTTTTTAATTCTACAACTAAGTCAATCATTGAGCCATCACTTACGGGAACACGATAGGCTACGCCATTTAATTTTCCTTCTAAGTTTGGCAAAACTTTGCCAATAGCAGAAGCAGCACCCGTGGTCGCAGGAATAATGTTCATTGCACACGCTCTTCCTCTTCGTGATTTATATCCTTTTTTATGGGCGATATCTAGTGTAACTTGATCATTGGTATAGGCATGAATGGTACTCATATAACCTTTTATGATACCAAATTCTTTATCTAGAACGGCTAGGACTGGAGCTAGACAATTCGTAGTGCAAGAGGCGGCTGAAATGATTTCTTCAGTGCCATTTAAAATGTTTTCATTTACTCCATATACAATGGTTTTCATGTTTCCTTTACCTGGGGCAGATATTAACACTTTTTTAGCACCTGCTAAAATATGTTTTCTAGCTCCCTCTTCTTTAGTAAAATGACCTGTACATTCTAATACTAAATCTACTTCTAAATCCTTCCATGGAAGTTTTTCTGGATCTGATTCTGCATAAACCGGAATTTTTTTCATATTGTTGATAACTAAGTAGTTGTCCACACTGCTGATTTTGTCTTCATGAAAGCGCCGATGATTTGTATCATATTTTAATAAATAAGCAAGATCTTCAGCACTTGTTAAATCATTAATCGCGACAACATCAAAATCTGTACTAGTAATCATTTGGCGAAAGGCAAGACGACCAATTCTTCCAAAACCATTAATTGCAACTTTTATCATATTCTTTTTTCCTTTCTTTTTATCCTATAAATTCCCTAAGAACAGAGTCTTTTGGCACATATTCTGAAGGAATTGTAAAGAACACTTGTAAATAATCTACTAAACGTCTTGATTCACTGTAGTATTCACTATCGACACCAACGGAGAATAATAATGGAATCGCGTATATTTTTAAAACACCCACTTCATAAGCCAATGCTGTATTGATAATCATATCGGCTTGATAGACATATGGAAAAATATATTTTTCTTCGCCAGATCTCACAATTTGCCATTCAGCAATCGTTTGATCAACCTTTTTACCACGCGTACGATTATCACGAACAATTCTTCTAATTAAACGTAAATCTAGTGTTGATATATAATTATGACGATCGACATTTAACGGAATAAATGGACTTAGATAAATTTTGAATTTATATTTTGCATCTATATAAGGTATTAAATCATCATTTAAACAATGTAGTCCTTCGATTAAAAGGATACTATTTTCTTTTAAACAAGCTTTTTTTCCTTTGAATTGTTTTTCACCGTTTACAAAATCGTATTCCGGAAGTTCTACTTCTTCTTTATTTAATAAAGCTTGTAAGGTTTGATTAAATAGTTCTAAATCAATAGCTTGAATACATTCGTAGTCATATTCTCCTTTTTCATTTTTAGGAGTGTCTTTGCGGTTTACGAAAAAGTCATCAGTTGATAGCCCGATAGGATCATAGCCATGGCTTCTTAAAATCGCACTTAATCTTTTCATAGTAGTTGTTTTGCCACTCGAGGAAGGCCCGGCAATTAATACGAGTTTTACATCGCGAAGAGAAATAATTTTTTCACAAGCTGTTAATAAATCTTCTTGATAGACGATTTCATTTGAATGAATAAAGTCTTCTATTTTACTAGTACTTACTAAATTATTCATTTGGGAAAGATATGGCACTTGCATTTTACGAAGCCATTTTTTTGAAGCCATAAAGTTTGCGACAATGTTTTCATAATGAACATATTCAGGAATATGATTGCCACTTGTTACATTTGGACAAACCAAGACAATGCGGTTGCGACCTAAAAAAACTAATTCAAATCGGTTAATAACACCAGTATCATAAGGCATCATCGTATAAAAATAGTTGATATGGTTACGTAACCGGTAAACCGTAATAACTTCTTTGGCTACATTTTGAACATTGTAGGCTTTTTCTTCTTCGCCGTGGTTTTTAAAATAATGGAAGGCATCTTGATTATCTAAACGATATTTATAAAAACGTTCTTTTTTTTCTACAATAGATGCCATATGTCCTTTTATTTTAGATATTTCTTCCGCGGTTAAATTGTGTGGCATGCGTATTTCACTTAAAATTCCTTTTGGTACACTGTGCAAAAATGTTACTTCGGCATCGGGATAGAGTTCGGAAACAGCGACATAAAAAAGGAACTTTAAAGCAGCTTGGTAGATCTTGTAACCTGCTAGAGAAGTGACATCTAAAAAAGAAATGGTACTACTCTCTGTTATTTTGGCATCTAAAGGATAGACTTCATAGCCTACTTGGGCGGCTAAAACATTTTGAAGTTTTAATTTTTCTGTTACTTCATAGTAAGTAGTTCCTTTATCTATTTCAAGAATTTCTTGTCCATAAGTTATTTTTATTTTTTGCATAATATCTCCTAGCCTTTTCTATTCTTTTAACATTTTATCATGAATTTCTATTTTTTTGAATAGTTTTTCTCATAATATACTATGATAATAGTAGGTGAGAAAATGAATATAATTCCAACAGTTTTAGAAAAAACTAGCAATCATGAAGTTGCTTATGATCTATATTCAAGATTACTTGAAGATCGCATTCTTTTTTTAAGTGGAGAGATTAATGATCAAACTGCCAACTTAATTATTAGTGAACTTTTATATTTAGAATCTAAAAGTCATGAGGACATTTATATGTATATTAATAGTCCCGGAGGATCTGTAACAAGTGGAATGGCTATTTATGATACAATGAATTATATTGAAAGTGATATTAAGACCATTTGTGTTGGTATTGCCGCTTCGATGGCAGCTTTCTTACTTTCTAGTGGCACGAAGGGGAAAAGATGTGCATTAAAAAATGCTGATGTTATGATCCATCAGCCTTTAGGAGGAATGCAAGGTCAAGCCAGTGATATGAAAATAGCTTGTGAAAGAATTTTAAAAATGAAAGAGAAATTAAATCAAATTTTAGCTAAAAATACAAATCAGCCATTATCTAAAATAAAGAAAGATACGGATCGTGATTATTATTTAACCAGCGATGAAGCTCAGAAATATGGACTTATTGATTATGTGATTGAAAGTAAAATTTAAGAATTTGCTTGTTCTTCATGCATTTTTCTTAAATTTTTTATTTTGATAAAATGATGATTAATACCTGATTTGCCAATTGTATATCCGGTTTCCATCCCAATAATAGTCGCGAGTTCTTGGTAAGAACTTTCAGGATATTTTAAACGATATTCCATGACAATTCTTGTTTTTTCATCGAGTAAATCAGTTAAATCGTGCTCTTGTAAGTATTCGATGTCTTTAACTTGCTTTAAGCCTGCTTGTAAAGTTTTCTCTTGATTGGCAATTTCACAATTATTTAAACGGTTTACCATATTTTTATGATCCCGATAGATGCGGACATCTTCAAAGTAAAATAAAGAATTTGGCGTGCCAAACATACGAATCATATCACTAATCTCTTCCGCACTTTTTAAGTACACCATGTACTTACTGTTTCTAGTTAATACTTTTGTATCAAATTTCATTTCATGAAGTAGTTTATTAAAGCTTTCGGCATCTTTAGGATTGTCAAAAACATATTCCAAATGATATTTACTAGTTGCTGGATCGTTAAGTGAACCGGTCACTAAAAATGCTCCGCGTACAAAAGCAACCATTTCTTCACGTGTATCTAAGTCTGTACGATTCATTTTAAGCATTTTTTGGCCTTTCATAATATGAAGTCTTTCTAGTACTGTAGTTGCATGTTCTTTTATTTCTAAAATGTATACTTGTTTGGCCCGAAATCTTTTTTGATTGCGAACTGTAATATGTGCAGATAAATTAAAAATGCTTTTGATATCCTTATATACTCTTTTAGCAATTGCTCCCGATTCGAAAGTAAGAGTAATGGAATTTGGTTTAATTAAAGCATCGTACCTAATGATTGCAGTTAATTCACTTAGTGCTTCCATCCGATTTATATTTAGTCGGCATATTTCTTCCTTTACTTTCATTGAATATGTCATAAAATTTCACCACCGTTATTATAAAATAAAACAAAAAAAAGGTAAATCTTTTTTGGGTTACAATTCACAGCCGAAGAAACAAAAGTGGATTAAAATACAGTAAAAAAGCAAAGAGCTCATGTTGATAAGTAAA
>CALVJI010000041.1 GCA_944332105.1 uncultured Bacilli bacterium | reverse complement strand
AATTTAAATAAAAAAATGATAAATAGAAATAGATTCTAAATATCATTTTTTTATTTCATTACTTTTTCAGTGACTTCATAAAATAGGTAAATTATTTTTTTGACTGAAATAAGGTTACAGCAACTAATATGAAGACGACAACAATTAAACCAATGATAATATAGTTGACACTTTGGGGATTATTGACGGCATCATTGACAACTGCGGCAGTTAAAAAATAGTCCGAGCAATGTTCGAGTTCAAATTCTACATACCCATCTTTTACTAAAACGTTATGGGCAATATATTCTATTTGATCCAACTCAGGATTATAGTAATATAAATACAATCTTTCATTGTCTTTAAATTTATCTTGAACATTAATGCGGACAGTTGTTTCTAAGGGTAAGTTACCATGGTAATCAAAAGTGATAATGAGCTTATCTTGACTCACATCTTCCTTAATTTTTTCCGTATCTTTGGTTTGGGCATCCAAAGATAAGCGCAAATCATCCTCAATAAACAAACTCTCTTCGACCGAAATGTCTTTGTTCTCATCCTTTTTAAACTTCCATGAGTATTTCAAATCTCTTTCATAATCTTCAATCTCATAGTAGTAGTACTCTTTGGTCTCCAACTTCGTCATTTTGGTTTGTTTATTTTCCATAGCGATAACTTTATCTTCTGACTCATTTAAGGTAATCGTATCTTGTTTTTGGGAAAGAAGCATTTTAGAAATGCTTATACCACTGTAAACAATGAGTAGTAAACAAGCGATGGCAATTGTTATATTTGTTAAGTGTTTTTTTTTCATAATCTTTCCCTTTCTATTTCCTCTAAATTAACACAAGAACAATAAATGGTAAAAACTGTAAAATAAATTTTACGATCATGACAATATAGATATTGCGATCATTTTTGATATAGATAAAATTTAGGACGATCGCTGTCATGTAATACATCACAAAATCAAGGATCGGAGTAGCTCCGCCACTGAAAACATAATTTAATAACGGATAAGCTAAAGCGCCTAAAAAAACGAATAACCAGTCATTTTTTATACAGCAACTTATGGATTTACGAAATAATAATTCTTCAGAAATAACAGCAAAAACCATTGTTTTGAAAATTGCATATATAGGAGAAGTTTTTAATAAATCTAAAATAGAGGCTGTATTGGAATCGACAGAAAGGCCGGGTGAAACAATTTCGGTAACAATTCCCATGCCAATTCTTAAAAGCATAATTGCTCCAATTCCAAGTAATACCCGTTTGATAATTTTAACAAAGGTATATTTTTGACAAAGCGTATTCGCATCTTCTTTTAATTCTTTATAATACGCGATTGCAATAACACAAGTAAATAGAAAATCTGCAATAAAGTTTACAAAGGAAGTATTTGCTATCTGTAATGAGGAAACAATTTGACTTGTAAGTACAGAATAGACGAAATATAAAAGATATATGCAGACGGCTTTTAATAAATGCTTTGTTTGAACACCACTCATACTATAACCTACTTTCTAATATAAGTTTAACATATTTTATGGTATTCTTAAAACATTTTTAGGCTTTTGACATTCTTTTGACAAAGAAAAGGCTCAATTCTTGAGCCTTACATCTCACATCCTGTATATTATAGCCAGAATAAAAGCCATCTTAACATTATTTAACCCTTCCCTTCTATCTACTACTTAATACATTTATAGTATAGCACATATTTATGCAAAAATCTATAGAAATTTTACTTTTTTTTGTGCTATTTATAAAGTTGTAACAAGGTAAGAAAAAAGTTTACCCTTCGACAGGATAAACACTAACTTTCTTTTTGTCTCTTCCTAATCTTTCAAAGTGAACAATACCCTCTACTTTACTAAATAAAGTGTGATCTTTACCCATACCTACATTAGTTCCTGGATAAATCTTTGTTCCTCTTTGACGATAGATAATGCTACCGGCAGAAATTTTTTGCCCATCAGCCACTTTGGCGCCTAATCTACGACCAGCTGAGTCACGGCCGTTTTTCGTTGAACCTTGTGCTTTAACGTGAGCAAATAATTGAAGATTTAAAAGCATTCTATTCATTTACTTAATCCTCCTTAACTAGTATATTTCGCGGATATTTTTCAGCTAATTCTGTTAAAAGTTCAAGCATATTTTCTAATAAAGCATTGGTAATTTTCTCTTTTTCTAAAACAGTTATAGTTACTTCATCTTTTTGTTCTGTAACTTTAATCGTTTGACCGAATTTTAAAATACCATTCACTGTAGTAATTAAAATACTTGAAGCTCCGGCACATACAATATCTTTTCCGTAATCATCATACATTGCATGGCCCTTAAAACGAATCGAAGAAAAATAATCCTTCTCTTTTTTAACAAAAATTCGTATCATTAGCCAACGATACTCTTAATCGTAACTTTAGTATAAGGTTGTCTATGCCCTTGTTTTTTACGATATTTTTTCTTTGGACGATACTTAAAGACTGTAATCTTTTTTTGACGACCATGTTTTTCAACTGTACCTACTACTTTTGCACCTGCAACAGTTGGGGTACCAGATTTACCATTGACATAAAGTACTTCAGTGAATGTAACATCACTACCTACTTCATTTGGTAATTTTTCTACATAGATAACATCGCCTTCAGAAACATAATATTGTTTTCCACCAGTTACAAATATAGCTTTCATTTCTTACCTCCTTTAAATTTAAGACGCGCCGGGAAGGTACTTTGATAAGTTTATAACCTTTTTCGAGCGGTTTTGATAAAAGCTAATTGCCTTACAAAACAAGTAAATTCTACCAAAAAAGATCTTACTTGTCAAATACTTTAATGTTTGTTATAATGAATATGTCAAAAAAAGATTGACATTTAAAAAAGGATGCGTCATTACTTAGTTTGGATGCTTCTTTATGTTTGTTGTTGCACCCTTTCAACCTAAGTTGATATGGGTGCGTTTTTTAGTTAAAAATTAGAATTAGCAGCAATCCGTAGATTACTAAGAATAAAAGGTGAATGACATCTTGCCAAAAACTTTCATTTTTATGCATCTTCATCACCTCTCTTTCTATTTTGGAATAGAAAGAAGCACCCATATAAGACGTATCCGATATCACTATAGCATACTTTTGTACGGATTGCAAATAAAAAGCTCCTTATGCTTTTCTATTTTTATATAAATACTCTTTAATTTTTTGTCTTTCAGAAACATAATGATTATTTTGGTAGAAAAAATGTCTGGTTTCTTTTTTTAAAACACGAAGATCATCTACTCGATGGTTTTCGATTTTTTTATATGGAAAAGAATACAACATTCTCTCTAAATAAAAGCGATGAAAAAGATAAGGACGATTTTTCCAAGTAATGTACACTCTATAGAGTAAAACTGCACAAATAAAATAATTATCTACTTGATAAACTATATTATAAAGAAAGAAAAGGAAAAAGCAAAGAATAGAAAAAAATTGATAACCATAATACGCTTTTTGATAAGGGAAAAATTTTTCTAAGAAAGTATGAAAAAGGACACTGCCATCTAATGGAATAATTGGCAGCAAATTAAACGCCAGAATGGTTTTATTATAAAAAGACAATAATTGATAATCTTTCGGGTGCCATAAATTTAAAAAGAGCCCCAAAATAAGTTGCATCGTAATCCCTGCGATACCAATGATCGCTTCTTTTGTTAGTGAGGAATTAAGAGGTTTATCTATTTTTGTGATGCCGCCAAATGGATAAAGCTCTACTTCAACTATTTTGTACTTAAAAGCACGAATCACAATCACATGACCTAATTCATGAATAAAAACGATTAGAAAAATATATAAAACATTTTTAAAATAGCCACATAAAAATGATAATAAAAAGAAAATATATGTAGCTAAATTAATTTTGATTTTGATACTCTTCATATGTAATAAAGTTGCCATCTTTAACAAAAGCTAGGTAATAGTAGTCTTCTATTGTCGTGCCAAGAATTTGACCTTTTTCTACATAATCATATAAATTTAGCGAAGTATTAGTAATCCCACCATACCAAATATCTACCCCATTAACGCCTTGGATAATTAAAACATTTCCATACCCTTCTTTTTCGCCTAAAAAGACATACAAGCCACTGTCTAATAAAGAGACGGTGGTATTTTTTGGAACAGATATTTTATAGCCGTCTAAATAATTTTCTTTATTTACTAAGGGATCGGTATTTGCCACTGTTGTTGTAGAAGGTTCTTGAAAACTTGGTAAAAAGGAACCAAAAGTATTATGATACCATTCATTTATTTTTGTAAAAGTTAAATTGCTTTCTAAAACAACACGTTTAAAGTTTTCTAAATTTTCAGGACTTAATTTAACATAAATTGTACAGCTTAATACAAGAATAATACTTAAAAGAATTTTGGTAAACATTTTGCTGATTTTTTTATCATCTGTCGTTTCTTTAAGGGCATTGTCTCTTCTTTTTTTGTGTCTTAAGGCTACAAGTTCTAATTCGTTCATAGTATCACCTAAGAATATATATGCAAGTTTCTAAAAAAATAGGACAAGATAAATGTTTTTTCATATACATAAAGTAGTTTTATTTTCGCACTTTACCTCATGAATAAGAGAAAAATAATTTTATCATGCGAAAATGAATTCAAGGTGGTAAAAATGGTAAATTTAGGCGAAAGAATTAAATATATACGAGAGACTTATGATCTTACACAAATTGAACTAGGAAATATATTAAATGTTTCCCCTTCTTCTATTGCCCATTATGAAAAAAATGATTGGTTTATTCCCATGCGTAATCTCTATAAAATGGCAAATTATTTGAATTTATCTATTGATTATATTTTAGGTTTTACCAATGTTAAAAGATATGATAAGACAGTAAATGAAATTAATTTACAAGAGATTGCTAAAAGAATTAAAGAAATTTGTGATGATCAAAAGTTTTCTAATGTAAAACTTGCGAAAGAATTAAATTCAAGTGAATCCAATATCCGTAATTATAAAACCGGAAAATATTTAATTTTAACTCCTTTTGTATTACAATTAGCTTTAAAATATAATTATTCTACAGATTGGATCGTTGGCAGAAGTGCAAATAAATATGTCGATACAGAAAATGTAAAAAGTTCTGTAACAAGTAAATAAAAGAACGGTTTTCTCGTTCTTTTTTGTTTTTACTTGACTAAGTTTAAGGGTACTTTTATAATACTTTTTATACAAAGGAGAATGATAAAAATGATTCAATGTACAGAGTTATTTGTATTAAAAACAGCTGGTAAATTAAAGAGAATTAAAAGAGAAGATAATTGGAGTGATTATATAGGTTGGCAATTGGATGCGGTTGACTATGTTTTAAATATTAATGGCAACGAAGTTGTTTTTTATAGTGATCTTGAAAGAACAGAATTTATTAAAAGTTTAACCCTATTAGATATTACGAATACGCCTCATCCAGACTATCAAAAAAAGGATGCATTTATTTTGCAAGCAAATGTTGATTTTGTTCGCAACTACGAAGAACCAAGGAATTCTTCACAAGGTTTATTTCCTGTATTTCAAAATGGAGAACTAAAACGAAAAAAAGGAAAGAAACATTTCAAAATAGAAACATTTATTCTTACTTCTTTAGAAGATTTAAAAAAGTTACCTCCTCATATCGAATTTTTATCTATAACCAAAAAGAAAGTTTTAGAATATCATGGTAATTTTGTTTGTTTTGATGAGGAAGATGAAAGAGAACAATTTTTGAGTAATCAAAGTGTTGATTCTACTTTAAAATTATAAAGAAATAATAAGTTTTAACTCTTCTCTACTCTATTAAACATAAAAAAAGACATTTTCGTTTTGAATGTCTTCTTTTTATGTGGTTTTTACGATGTAAGGATCGTTTTGGGTTCCAATTCCAGATTCTATTTCTACATCAGAGGCGAGGTTTATGACAGGCCTTACGCCGTACGTGCTGGTAACCCAGCCACTGAACGCATACCTGTTCAAGTATGCAACATACTCCTGAGCAGCCATCTGCGAGGCAAGGAAAAAGCTAGGTGACATGGTCCAGTAATGTGCAGAAGAATAAGTGTAAGATAATCGATTTAAATAACCATCTGCAAGACCGCCTAACATAAGCTCATCTACTGTAATCAGTCCTATTGGATAATCTAAGGCTTGATTACCAACTTCATTACTAATCGTAAATAAATCATTAGATGCATTTTGACAAATTAAAATTGCCTCGTGATTAGCATATCTTCCATATCCTCTAAAATAAGTAATAGCTGGTATCACCAGTATAATCTAATGTTGTTGTATTTACATAATTTTCTACCCAATTGATTAATGGAGCCGTTTGAGTAAAGTCTGGAGCTTGTTTAACTTCAATTTGTTGTTTGGCTTTTCAACACTGCTTAATTGATATTCATTTACAAGCATTGCTTCTGCTAGGGCAAACTTATATCACGTACGCTTTTATTTTTTATATTACCAAGCCCTTTACTTTCAAGGGATTTCAATTTACACAAGTTTAAATAAGTTTATAACTTTAAAATAGAAATTTCCTATTTTGGTGGTTAATATTTCTCTTATATTGTTAATTGTACAGGCCTTTCATCTATTATTTTATAACCTAATTTTTCATATGTTTTTTTTCGCTTTTCAAACATATTTCTGGTTTGTTTAAAATTTTTATCAACATAATCATAAATAATGATTTCTTTTTTATTATCATTCTTTCTATGCAATCTTCCTGTATATTGAGTTACCTTTGTAATTCCAGAAATAGGCATAGTTAAAAATAAAGCATCTAAGCTTGGATCATCAAATCCTTCTCCAATATAAGATCCCGTTGCTAAAATAATTTTGTTTTTATTCTGATTTACTATCATTCTATTACTTTCGTCATATTCTTTTAATATTTTCTTACCTAATCCACCCTTATATACAAATATATTGTTTGTAATTTTTTGCATTCTATAATTCAAATAATCTAAATGTTCTATTCTCTCAGTTAATATAAGAATATTTTTTCCTTTATTATACTCATTTTTAACATCTTTAAAAATCATTTCACTTCTATCTATATCCTTTGTAATTAGGTTATTTATTTCATTAATTGTATAATCATTTATTAATGAATCAGCAAATTTCAAATATGTTTCTTTAACTTTAACTATCATAGGAATCCCAAGATTTTCATTAAACTTTTTAAAATCAACTTCGTATCTAATATCACCGCATTGCATTTTAACAATTGGACTATGTCCATCTTCTCTATTAGGGGTTGCTGTAAAGCCATAGACATATTTAGAGTTAATACTATTTACTGCTTGTTCATAAGTAAAAGCAGCTAAATGATGACATTCATCAATTATAATCATTCCATAATTCTTTGTTATTTCATTTACTTCTCCTTTGTTCCATAAAGTTTTAATACTAGCAACATCTATTACATTAGTAATTGTATTTTTTCCCCCTCCAATTTGTCCTACATTTTCAACATCTAAAAATTCTTTAATTCTTTCTTGCCATTGTTTTAATAAACTGAGACTATGAACAATAATTAAGGTATTAACTCCTTTTTTTGCAATTAAATTACAAGCCACTACTGTTTTTCCAAATCCAGTTGGTGCATGTAAAATTCCATTATCATAACTCAATAATCTATTTAAACACATTTCTTGTTCATCACGTAAACTACCATTAAAATTTATGTTTATTTTGTATCCTTGATTTCTTTTATCTTTTATTTTCAATTTTACTTTTTTTTCGTCACAAATGTCTAATAAATACTCATACGTTCCTCGTGGTAATTTAATATATCTATCATCTACACTACTACAATCTATTACCATAGGGACATTATAAGTTGATAAACGAAGTCTTTGTTTTTTATAAAATTCTGGATTTGCAAAAGATGCTAATCGTCTAAAACAATTTTTTGCTCCTGCTGATAAATTTTTCTTATCTATGTAAATCATATCATCTAATATAACATCCAAAGAACTTGGAAATTTAAAATTATTTTTCTTTTTACTTTTTATTTCTTCTTTAATATTCAAATTCTCATGACTAACATCTATTGTACTATCAGATAATATTTTTATCAAATCATATACATCATCGTTAGATATTTTTCTAATGTTCTTTAGATAATCCCACTGATTTTTATAAGGTATAAAGTATTTATCAATAAATAAAGTATTTCCATAGCTAGCTGGTTCTTTTTGAAATGGCAATACAATTAAATTACCATATCCTCCTTTTGGTAAAAAATCTTGACTAGGAAACATTCTATCAAAAGAAGAAACTTTTAAATTATCCCTTACTTCCATAGTTTTAGATAAAAGAAGACTACCTAATTTTCTTGCCACGATTGCCTTTACTCTTTCAGCAAAGAATAACCAAATATGAAATCCTTTACCTGATCTGCTTTTCTCAACAGATATTGGAACATGATACTTTTCACAAATACTCCAAAAAGCAAGTACATCATCTTTTATATTTTTTTCTTCTAATTTATCATCAAAATCAAAGGCAAGAAAATAACATGTTTCATCATCTAAGAGTGGATAAATACCTATTATTTGTCCTTCTAAATGTTTTTGATAAACATCATATGTTAATGGTTTATTTTCTCTATATTGACAAGTTTTACAAGGCTTTTTCATAAGCTTATTGCAAATCCCTTGTTTCCATTCATTAGCGCAGGCTGGAATATAATATTTTTTGCTGGAATTATATTTATCAATAGATAGATACGGATACGTATCGTCTCTACCCCTAAAATAGTTCATAAATAGATTCACTTTTTCTTCTTTAGAAAATATGGTTGTTGATTTGTCTGATTTGTCAAGAATTTCTAGTTTCCCTTTTAAAATCACAATTTCTTCTTGCAGTTTCTTTATTTGTTCTTCTTTTTTGTTTATTAAATCGATTATTTCCTTACTCATATTAGACATTTACCCCTTCTAAAGATGATAGAAATTCTAAAATATTATTTATCACAGTTTCAACTGGTAAATCTAACCAATTATTGTTAGCTTGATTTAACATAGATTTATATCTACGATTTTTAAAGATCAAACTAATTCTAGTTATTATGCTTTCAAAATCATTTTCTTTCATGAGTGAATCTTCAAAAATAAGAATATTTATATATTTTAACAATTTATTTTTATTTAATTTTTCGTTATTGATTAAATAATAAAAATCAAATACATCTTTATATCTTGTTGATGTTATTCCAAATTTTAGTAATGACTTTAATTTTTCAGCAAAAATTTGTTCCCTTGAATTTATAAATAAATTAACATTTTCTTTAAAAATGCCTAAATCAAAACAATAGTTATCTTGCTTTACATCAAATAATTTATGAACTTCAATATCTAATTTGGTATTTATTATAAATCCGTTAGAATCGATTAGCCTTATATTAACTCTCTTTCCGTCATAGTCCTGATGATGCAATTTTTCTGTTTTTCCTTCTATTTCAATGTTAATACCATCTTTTACTGTATTTAATTTTAATATAAAATTATGAATAGAGTCATCGTCTAAAGAATATTTAATAAAATCCATATCTAAATCCCTAGTAGCCCTACGTTTATCTCTAGATATAGAGTGCATTACAACTCCACCTTTGATAGTAATATGCTTTGAAAAATTACTCTTTGATATTTTTAAAAGAATTATATCTTGTGCAACTTTAGAAATAGCATCATCTCTTTTATAACCTATCTGGGTATATTGTTCTATTAATTTACTTAAATTCATTAAAACACCTCATCTTGTAATATTCCAAGTATCTTATCACTATTCGAAAAATATTGTAAATATTCTTCTATTTTACTTACATCCAATGTATCAGCAATTTTTCTGTAATTAGATATAATTTCTTTATATAAATCATATCCTATTTTATTTTTATTTTTTGCCAAATCAATTAACAATCTCTCTTTATCATAAATATTTATAGTTACTCCCTCATATATAATTTGAGTTCTTCCTAATTTATAAAGATTTTCCTTCATGCGGATTTGTTTAATGCCCTTATCATGTATTCTTGTATTAACATCACGTGTAGCTAAATATATTTTAGAAGGTATTATATCAGTAAAATTAT
>CALVJI010000040.1 GCA_944332105.1 uncultured Bacilli bacterium | reverse complement strand
TTTACTTATCAACATGTGCTCTTTGATTTTTTATTGTATTTTAATCCACTTTTGTTTCTTTGGCTGTGAATTGTAACGTATTTTTTAAGGTTTTATCACCGAATCCGAATTGTCCTTTTAGAATATAAAATAATTGGATACAGAAATCTTAATAATACTCTCAAAAATTTATCCTTCCAAAAAGGATTAAAAAAAGAAAACACCTACTCTTCATTGAATAAGTGTTTTCGCATTCCACATTCTGGACTGAAAAACATCTAACACGTGAAAAATCAGATGGTTCTTTTTACGTCCTTGAATATACATTATAGTATATTCTTCCAATTTAGAAAGAGATGTCTCTTTCTAGAATTATTATAGCATACAAAAGGTGAATTTCAAACTTTTTTATCAATTTGCTTTTGGTAGCTTATTATTATATAATTTATTTAGAACTATCTGAACGTTAGGTGTTTTTCCTCGGTCCTATTTACACATTTTAGGAAGCGAGGTGGTCCTATGAAAGGAAATGAATTTGGATTATTTAATAATCTTGATTGTACTTTTAATAGTACTCTCAAAAATTTATCCTTCCCAAAAGGATTAAAAATTAACGAAAACACCTACTCTTCATTGAATAGGTGTTTTCTCACCATAAAAATTTAGGACTGAGAAACATCTAACATGAGAAAATCAGATGGTTCTTTTACGTCCTTGAATATACATTATAGTATATTCTTCCGATTTAGAAAGAGATGTCTCTTTCTAACATTATTATAGCATACTTTTTTAAATATTCAACTACTCTATATGGCAATCGCATAAAAAATAGTATTGACATAAGCAAAATCGTATAAAATAAGGTTTTGTGCAAAAATTCATCAATTTTTAATCTAATTATTTGTTATCTGCAAAAATACTTAAATTTTTACTTTTTTCTAGTATTTATAAGGCTTTTCTTACTTTACGTAAAATTTTTATGCGATTGCCTTAACTACTCTACTTCTTTAAGCCACAAACCATGCAAATTACAATAAGCATAAACAAGTGCTGGACCAGTATAAGGAATTTGCAATTCACATTCATCACCTGGTTTAAAGAAAAATTCATGAATACTATTTTCGGTTTTCACTAATACCCATTCGATATAATGGTTTTCTTCCATTACATGATTCACTTTAATAAACATCATTTCATCCTCAACATGAACTTCAGGAACATGACGTTCAAAACTAGCATCTACACTATTAGGTAGAACATCGTCCATTTCTTTGCCGCAGCAAATAAACCGACTGTTATTTTTGTTTTCTACAACTTTCACAATTGCTCCACAAACAGAGCATTTTTTTAATTCCAATTCTTTCATTTTTTACCTCTCTCTTTCCATTTGTAGTGCTAAAACGGCTGTAATTACTACAGTTCCCACAATATCATCGACCGTACAACCACGAGATAAATCGTTAACTGGTGCATACATTCCTTGTGTTACAGGGCCATAAGCATCTGCATGAGCAAATCTTTGTACTAACTTATAGCCAATATTACCAGCATCTAAATCGGGAAATATTAATACATTCGCCCGACCAGCCACTTTACTATCCGGAGCTTTAGTTTGACCTACACTAGAAACAATTGCTGCATCCAATTGAAGTTCCCCATCAATTTGAATATCTGGCGCCATTTCTTGAGCTAACTTTGTTGCCTTTACCACCTTGTCAACATCCGCATGATGAGCACTTCCCTTTGTCGAATGAGACAACATTGCAACATAAGGCACCTTCCCTGTTAAAGCTTCAAAACTTCTTGCACTCGAAATGGCAATATCGGCTAGCTCTTCACTCGTTGGATTCTGCACTAAAGCGCAATCACTAAATAAATACAAACCATCTGAAGTATACTCACAATTAGGAATTTCCATTAAGAAAAAAGAAGAGACAAACTTAGCATTAGGCTTTGTTTTAATAATCTGCAATGCTGGACGTAAAGTATTCGCGGTCGAATGAATCGCTCCACTTACCACGCCATCAGCCATACCTTCTTTAACAAGCATACACGCAAAATACATAAAGTCTTCGGTTAATAAACGGTATGCTTCTTCTAAAGTCATCCCTTTTTCTTTGCGCAATTCATATAAGTCTTTAGCAAATTTCTCTGTAAGTTCACTTTGCATAGGATTAATCACAGTCATACCTTTTAAAGATGGTCGTTTATGAAAAATTTCTTCCTGACTTCCTAATAAAATAACTTCAACAAGTTGCTCTTTTAGTAAAATCTCACTAGCTTCTAAAATACGTTCATCTACTGCTTCTGGTAAAACAATTCGTTTTCTCTCTTGCTTTGCTTGTTCTTTTAATTTTTCAATAAACTTCAACTCTGTCCTGCCTCCTTATACGCTTTACATGCTTCATCTAACTCTTTTAAAAGATGATCTATATCACATCGTTCTTTTGTTCTTACACCACTGGCAAACTTATGACCACCACCATGATATCGAGAAGCAATCTCATTAATAACTGGTCCTTTACTTCTAATATTGACCTTATACACTTCATTTTTTATATCATGAGTTACAAAACACCAAACATAGACATCTTTAATAAAATTAAAATCATTAATCATATTAGAGGCGGTCGCCGTATCAACATGATATTCTAAAATTGTTTCAGCAGAAATATCCACATACGCAAAACCATTTTCAGTTACCTCTAAATGATCAGCCAAATATCCCCGAAAACGAATTTCTTCAAGCGGACGTTCATAAAGCTTTTCATAAAGTTCTGTAAAAGGAATTTTGGTGCGTTTCAATAAATCCGTCACAATTTCAAAAGTTTCTACTGAAGTATAGGATAACAAAAAGCGATCACTATCAGAGACAATTCCTAAAAAAAGGTTCGAAGCGACTTCATTAGAAATAGTCCATTTACTTTTCATTAATAGGAAAGCAATCATTTGACAAGTACTACTAGCCTTCTCATCGATCCATTCAATCCCTCCAAAATCTTCTTCAAAAGGATGATGATCAATCTTAATAACTTCCTTAAATTTTAAGCCATCCACACCATCTACTCGGTAAAAATTAGGTACATCCGTAGTAATTAAAAGTGCATGATGTAAAGTGCTTACATCTACTTTATCTAAATTTCCATACTTTTTAAATTTAGAAACACCTGTTCCTACCGCATACACTTTCTTTTTTGGATATCGTTCTAAAATAGCATCACGTAAGGCTAGTTGACTGCAAATTGCATCTGGATCTGGTCCTACATGTCTAGCTATAACAATTTCTTCATATTGTTTTACTTTCCTTAAAATTCGTTTAATGATGTCGCTTTTCATTTTGTACCTCTTTCTATTTTTCGCTAAAGTTATACGCATCCTTTGCAATCATTAATTCTTCATTAGTTGGCACGACATAAATAGGAATAGTAGAATTTTTAGTTGTAATACATCCTTCACTTAAATCTTTATAACCAGCAATTTTATTATTCATTTCTTCGTCAAGTTCTACTCCTAAAAATTTAAGTTTATCGGCAATCAACTTTCTTTCTAATGCTCCATTTTCGCCAACGCCAGCTGTTAAAATAATCGCATCACAGCCTTCTAGTTCAAAATAATATTTAGCAATATAATCAATAATTCGATTAATGAACATTTTCATTGCTAACTTGGCTTTCTCATCACCTTTTTCGATCTGTTCTGTTACATCACGCATATCACTATAACCACCAGATAAAGCATATACCCCACTTTTCTTATTTAACAAATCATTGATTTCACTAATACTTAAATGAGCTTTTTCCATCATATAAGTAAGAATTGTCGCATCAATATCTCCACTACGTGTCCCCATAATAAGTCCTGCGTTTGGTGTAAATCCCATAGAGGTATCGATACTCTTACCATTTTTAGTCGCCGTTATACTAGCCCCTGAACCAATATGGCAAATAATTAATTTTAAATCGTCACGTCCAAGCATCTCACTTACTTTTTGCGTAATATACTTATGACTCGTACCATGCGCGCCATAACGTCTTACTTGATAATCGGTATACCACTCTTCTGGCACCGCATATAAATAATTTTCTTGAGGCATTGTTTGATGAAAAGCCGTATCAAACACAGCCACATGAGTAGCTTCTGGAATCACTTCTTGCGCAGCTAAAATACCTTTAATTGCTGCTGGATTATGTAAAGGAGCTAAGTCCGTATACTTCCGAATATTTTGCATAACTTCTTCATCAATCACAACACTGTCGGCATAAACACCACCTTGTACAACCCGGTGTCCAACCCCTTTAATTTCATCAAGTGAAGACACAACATGTAAAGCCATTAATTCTTCTGTTAAAATCTTAAAAGCAGTTGTATGATCTGGTAAATCTACTTCCTTTTTAATCTTTTCCCCATTAATCTTAATGGTATAAAAACTATTAGGAATACCTACTCTTTCAAAGTAGCCACTCGCTAATACTTTTTCTTCGGGCATTTCAAAAGCTGTAAATTTTAAAGATGAACTTCCTGCATTCACTGACAATATTTTCATAATTTTTCAACTCCTGATACTATTATACAAAAAAAAAGCATTTTTTACCATGCATTATTCTTTTTATGGTCAAAAAGCTTTATTAGTTAACACTTATTTTAAACAATAAGGCCCCGTAGAATGTTCTGTAACAATCATCTCATCTTCTAAACAAAGCGGGTCACTAAGATCATGAGGTGTCAAAAACTCCTTTTTTATTTTCTGTGTCAAAGTTGGATCCTTTTGATATTTAAACATTTGCATACTCTTCACCTATCTATAGGATGTATATTTTCTTTATTTTTATACATAGTAATAATGGTGATAATATGAAAAATGAATATTTTAATCAAAGAATTGCTTGCTTAGTCAAAAATTGTAAATATTTTGATCAAAAAGAACAACGATGCAATCTTGGTTCTATCGAGGTTGGGGAAAGAAATCACGAAGCCCACTGCAACAGTTTTGAAAAAAGGAATTAGAGTAACTCCTCAAATTCCTTTTTTGGTGAATTCGTTAAAATCGTTTCATGTAAAATAGCATTCTTTATAAGTTCTTCATAAGGCAATAATTTTTCATATTCGATACACTTTTCTAATTCCGGATTAATAACGGGATGAAGAGGCACAAAAATCGTACAACAATCTTCATAAGGAAGGATACTTGTTTCATAAGTTCCAATCTTTTTAGCAAGTTCAATAATTTCTAATTTATCTAAACAAGCCACCGGCCGAATAACCGGAATTTTTACAACTTCATTAATTACTGCCATACTAGATAATGTCTGACTAGCCACTTGCCCAATAGATTCGCCATTTACTAAGATCTTACAACGATTCTGATAGGCGACTTTAGCAGCAATCCGATACATCATTCGTCGCATAATCGTAATCAAATATTCATGTGGAACTTTTTTATAAATCTCTTCTTGAATTTCTGTAAAATGGATAACATGTACTTTAATAGAACTTCCATATTCACTTAAAATGCTTGCCAATGTCGCGACCTTATTTTTTGCTTCAACACTTGTATGTGGTGGACTTTCAAAATAAATGGCCTCGAGCTTTACTCCCCTTTTCATTGCCAAAAAGCCAGCTACAGGACTATCAATCCCACCAGATAACATTAAAAGTCCTTTACCTAAAGTACCAACCGGATAACCACCTAACCCTTTAATTTTATCAACATAAATATAGGCATGATCTTTTCGAACTTCAACATTTATAGTTACCTCAGGATGATGAACATCTACAACAATACAATCCCTACTTTTTAAAATTACCCCACCTAAATGTTTACTGATTTCCAAACTCGTTAAAGGATAATTTTTATCACTTCTTTTCGTTTCCACCTTAAAAGAAGTAAACGATAGATCACGAGTAACTAGCAAAAGAGCTTCTTCAATCACTTCTATATCTGTACTACTTGTTTCATAGCCGATCATAATCTCATGAATACCAAAAACTTTTTGCACTTTTAAAAGAACTTCATCAAAATGCTCATCACTTGCTTTAATAAACATTCTTCCTTTATCAAACAAAATTGTTGCCTTGTCTCCTAGTTTTTCAGTAATATTTTGTTTTAAAGCTTTCAAAAACATGCCAATATTATCTTTTTTTGTATTTAACTCAGCATATTTAATCATTATAAGTTTTTGCATAAAGATCCCTCACTTCTACAGTACTATATCAAAACTTGGCCAAAAATGCCACCAAAAAAACACCAGTTCGGTGTTTAGATTTTATTCTTCTTTTTTTAATAAACTTAATTTTTCATAGACTAAACGAAAACAAGATAAAAATTTATTAACCTCGTCAGTTGTCGTCAAATAAGACAAACTAATTCGTAAAGTACTAGAAGCTCTTTTTTTATCATCATAAACAGCCATGACAGTCGTTGAGATTTCACCGCTAGAACATGCCGTATTTGTACTCACATAAATTTCATATTCTTCCAAAGCATGCAAGAAAGTTTCAGCTTTAATATTATCTAAAGAAATATTTAAAATATGCGGAATACAAATCTTCGTATGATTAATTTGCACTCCATCATACTTACTTAATTCACTAATAATCTTATCATTTAAGCGTCGAATAAAGTTTTCTCTTTTATCCAAGTCATTTGTTGCTAAACGAATGGCTTTTGAAAAAGCTACGATCAAAGGAACAGGCGGCGTCCCAGGATTATACATATTTACTGTCCCACTACCATATAAAAGTGGTGTAAAAGGTACTCGACTATTTTTATAAAACAAGCCAATTCCTTTTGGTCCATAAATTTTATGCGCCGTCGCACTAGCTAAATCAACATCATGTAAATTAATAGCCACTTTTCCTAGTGCCTGAGTCATATCACTATGTAAAAAAGTATGAGGATTTTCTTTTTTAATAATTTGCCGAATCATTTTAAGTGGTTGACGAATACCCATCTCACTATTCACCGCACATACACTCACTAAAATGGTATCTTCTCGCATTTGATGTTTTAAATCTTCAAAATCAATAAGTCCATCTTGTGTATTTTCAATATAACCAATTTCAAAACCAATATTTTCCAAATACTTACAAATTTGATAAATAGAAGGATGCTCTAGTTTTGAAACTAGAATATGATTGCCATATTTCATATTAGCTAAAGCAGTACCTATTAATGCTAGATTATTGCTCATCGTCGCTCCTGAAGTAAATGTAATCTCACTTTCTAAGACAGAAAAAAGATCACTAATTTGCTTAATCGCACTGTGCATCAATGCTTTAGATTTTACCCCTAATCCATGAATAGAATTAGGATTTCCCATAAAATCTTTTGTTGCCCGTATATAAGATTCTAAAACATCGTATGCAACAGGTGTTGTTGCTGAATAATCTAAATAAATCATTGTACTTCACTTTCCTTTACTAATATAGATCTAACTTGTTCCCAATCATAAACTCTTCGAATATGAAAACGTTCTAACTCCTCTAAAGAATATTTTCGGTTATGTAATTGATCCATCAAAAGCTTAACTTCCCCATACCCTTTTAAATTCGCGACTTTATCATCGATTTTAATATCACACATAATCACATCTTTAGAACCAGTCAAAATAATCTTCTTAGGATCAATATAAGGCATATTTTGGATAATCCATTCGTATTTATACTTGGCCATAATACTACTTTCTTTAACTCTACGTTTATCAACAAAAGCAGTTACAATATAAACTTCATAATATTTGGCTAACTCCTCTATAACTTCTAAAGCCTTAGGCACCACCTGAACATTTTGATAAATATTCACATTTTGATAAAAATAATCCAAAAATTTTTCTTTTTCTTCTTCATTCATCACATCTTCAACATAATAATGAGGAATATCTTCATATTGATAATTCGTTTTCAAATAAGCATTAACTGCTTCTAAATATCCCCCTTCACAAATGGTTTCATCTAAATCAATCATTAACTTCTTCATACTGCTCCACTTTTCTAACTTTGATATTCATCCATCAATTTTTTATAAATACCGGGTTCAATGATATTTATCGAATGAATAGCTTGTTCTAAGGCCTTTTTATAACTGCCTTGAAAAAACAACTTCTCCGCTTTCATAAGTCCAATATCTACCTCAGTATTTAATGGCCGATACCGATTTCCATAAACAATTGCGGTTTCAGCCATCTTTGCCGATTTCACAATTTCTTTAGTTGTATTATAGACTTTCAAAACTAAATCACGTGCTGTATCTACCCTTGTATTTAACACTTTAATTGAAATAGGCGTTTTCTCTAATTCTTGTACCATATTAGCAATTGCTTCTGTTGCTTCTCCTAATTCTACAAAATAATTCTCAGGAATTAAAGGTAACTTAAAAGATTTAATACCCGTTTTAGCTAAATTCAAAATTTGTTTCATCTCATCTAATTGATCACGCGCTCTTATTTCATCTTCTTTTAAACTACCTAAACTACGTAAAGCAACTTCCAATTTTTCTTCCGTTTTTAAAACTTTAATATTTAAAAGTTCCATTAACTTTCCTAAATGCGAATAAGAAGACTTTTTACTTCGACCATCTTCAATAATATCGTCATATTCTCCACGTTCCATAGCAAGTTCTTCTTTAATTTTAAAAACGATATCTACATCTTCATCACTTAAATCATAACTATATTTAATATCATCTAGTCTTTTTAATAAAGTATCATTGATTTTAGTCAATTTCGTAATTTTAATTAAAATAGTTCTTAAATAATCATTATATATTTTGCGCGATATCTTCTCTTTATCAAATTCATTATAAATAGAATCAAAATAGTCCATCATTGTCTTTAATTCAAAAATTGAATCTTCAATATTTAAAACGTTTAATCTTTGAAAAATATCGGTAATTTTCTTACTAGATTCAGTAACATTATATGGAATATTTAAATAATCCAAATTGTAGCCATCTTTTTCCATCTTTTTCGTAATATTATTTATATCTGTAATCTTTTTAGGAATAATATTTTTTCCCAACAAGATAATTTGTGGTGCTTCATCAATAACCATCCGTAAATTACCAATTATATCATCAATAGCTTTAACAATTTTACTTACCTCTTGATAAGATTTATTTTCCATTGCCACTTCAAAAGCACTAAAAAGTTTATCGACATTTTCAAATTGCAACTCCAAAGGAGAAGAGACAATTGTATAGTCTTTTTTATTGTCTTGATATTTCTTTAGAATCTCACGATAACTAGCCTTTAATTTGGTAATCGTCTCCCGATTTCTTTCTTCACTTAAAGTAATCTCTTTAATTTCTTCTAAGAGAAAATTAGCTTTAGTTCGCACATAATAAATATCTAACTCAATCTCCGATAACTTTCTTTTTAATTTAGCGTATTCCTTTTGTTCATACATCTCTTCGGCTTCTAACAACATATCTGTTATTCTTGGAACATCTTCTTCTTTAATTTTTTGAAATCTTTTTTGCCACAATACTAAAGTATCTTTCATATTACTTGAACCAATTAAAGGTTCAACTTTATTTAATTCAGCAATTAAAGAAGCAGAAATAATCAAGTTCTTGTCGCGTTCTAACTCATCCATTTGTTTACGAACCGTCGTTTTATTTTTCTTACTCATAAAATGTAAAACCGCAAATATAGAAGCAATAGTAACTAAATAGTAAGCTATGCCAATAACAATAATAAGTTCGACACTCATAGATGACCCTCCTACTCTTTACATACATATTTTATCATATTTTGACATATTTAAAAGCACATTTTTTGAAAAACACCATAAAAATGAAAAAACATTCTACAATTTAAACTCTAAATAACACAAAAGAACAGAATTAATTTCCTGTTCTTTTAAAAATACAGTACTAATCATTAAAAAGAATTCTAATAATATCTATATTTTTTATTCGAGTTTAAAACTCAGGAATAACCTTGTTTCCAATCTAAATTAGATTACTATTTCTAGCTACTTCTTCATACTATCAGCCTTAACCAAATAATACTCAGTGCATTAGTCTTTTACTAATCGTAGTAGGAATCTCGCGCGCACGCCATTCGTACTGGTAACCCACCAGTTGTCAGCATTCCCGGTCGAGTGAGCATTGAACTCAATCGCAGCCGTCTGCGAGGCATTGAAATTAACAGGCGACCAGCAAAAACGTCTAGATTATCCCCACCATAATCATATCAAAACTCTTCTATTTTGTCCATTTGATTCCAAATACAATTTTAAGCAATCTTCACGATGTATTATTGGTCGCGACTGATAATATGTGTTATCTGTCGAATAATATTATCAGTCGTAAATTGAAGATCTGGCT
>CALVJI010000039.1 GCA_944332105.1 uncultured Bacilli bacterium | reverse complement strand
ATGTCTAAGGTGTCAGCTAAAGTCCAAGTGCTCCCACTTTTTTTATAAAATAGTAAAGTACTTGTTGATATTCTAACTACAATTGTATCACTACCTATATGCGAGATTTGACTTAGAGAACCATAACTTGAATAAAAAAGAATTTTTTTCTTATTTATTTTGGCACATTTTTTGCAATTTATCTAAGGTGTTAATAGCTTCTAAAGGAGTAATTTTTATAATATCAATATTTAAAATAGTCTCGACAATTTTTTCTAAACGTTCTTCATTTGTTTTTAAATCTTGTTCTTCTACTAAAACTATTGGCAATTTGTGATTTTGAAAAACCTTTAAATAATTTTCAACACTATTTTTAGGAAAGCCACATTTTATACAGTTCTTGGAAAAGTTGGTCTTTTTTAAAACAACATATTCATTAATTTTTTCAGCATCTTCATCTAAAAAGATGTAAAAATTTCCACAAGAAAAGAGATACATTTTTTCTTTGTCTTGATTTTTTAATTCTAAATATTTATTGTAAATTTTACTCATAATAATTTTCCTTTCATTAAAAGAAGCTTGTAATGAACAAGCTTAAGAATATTACTACAACTAAACTACAATTATTCTTCTTTTTTATTCTTCATTTAAAATTGTAAAGATATCTTTTTCATCCGAAGCAATATATGCATCTAATTGTGTTTTTATTTTTTCGGATGTTGAACTACCAAATCCCTTAATTACATTTTTTCCAATTACTAGATATGGAACACTTGTTGCTTCGACGCCTAATTCTTCGGCAATTTTATCAAGCCAGGCAGCATTTTCTTCATTTTGCCAAACTTCAAATGCATAAATTGTAATTTTATCTTGGTAGTCGGGTAATAGTTCTTCAAAAAAAGCCATTTCAGACTCACAACGTGGACAGCCATTACCCCAGAAAAGATATACGTTCTTTTTGGTTCTTTCATAAGATATTTGCTCAGGGGTTTCATTCTTAATCAAAAAAGTATTTTGGGGATCTTCATTTACTGAATCACTATAAATGTCTTCTGCTGAATGATTTTCCTCAACAACGGTATCTGTTTTTACATTTGTTGCTTCATCAGTTCTTTGTTCATCATTTTTGTTTGTATTAAAAGAGAAAATCCCTACACCAATTGTCAGGCACAGTAAGATACCTCCAATTAATAGTCCATTTTTCTTCATTTTTTATTCACCTTCTCTTAATATTATACTTTATTTTTTACCTTTTGCATTATTTTTTTATAAATTTCCATAATTGCTAATAAAATTAAAGCGATTAAAAATAAGTATATTAAATGAAGGAATGGAATAGAACTCGTTTGTAAGAAAGAAGCGAATACGTCTACTTTCATAACAATAACTTGTAATAGAATACAACTTAAAACACCAAAGACGATCAATTTGTTTTTTCTAAGCGGAACAGAGAATGCGCTTGATGTTTCACTGCGGCAATTAAAGACATGAACATTTTGCATGAAGACCATTAAAGCCATAATATAACCTCTGGCTATTGCAGTATCCATATGAACAACATTGATTAAATAATACCAAACTGCAAATACGATAAGACCAATGCTTATGCCCGCGACAATAATACTGCGAAAGATTTTTTTATCAAAAAGTGGTTCTTTTGGACTTCGAGGTTTTTCTAGCATACAGTTTTTTTCTTCTTTTTCAAAAGATAGAGCAAAATCTTGAATACCATCTGTTACCACATTTAACCATAAAAGTTGAATGGCTACTAAAGGGACAGGCAAATCAAAGAGAATAGAAAGGCAGAAAAAGAGTACTTCGGCAAGGCCACAAGATATTAAAAATAAAATAATTTTTCTAATATTGGCATAGGCTACTCGACCTTCTTTTACCCCGGCAACAATAGACTTAAAATTATCATCCATGACAATCATATCAGCAGTCTCCCGAGCAATATCGGTACCACTACCCATTGCAATGCCAATGTTCGCGGCTTTTAGTGCAGGCGCATCATTCACGCCATCACCGGTTACAGCTACGAATTCTCCTTGTCTTTTTAAAGAATGAATAATTTCTAGCTTTTGTAAAGGAGTGACGCGAGTAAATATTTTCTTTTGTTTAATAAATTGATCAAACTCTTCTTCACTCTTTTCTAAATATTCAGCTACTTCTTGGCCGGTTGTAACATCTTTAAAATCAGTTGTCAAATGTAAATCTTTAGCAATTTTATAAGCTGTCAAAGGATGATCGCCTGTAATCATCAGTACTTTAATGCCTGCTTTTAAACATTCTTTAATGGCAGTTACTGCTTCTTTTCGAATCGGATCAATGAAACCTACCATTCCTAAAAAGGTTAAATTTTGGATATCTTTTTCTGTATAATTTTCTTTTTCAGAAACTTTACCATTGGCAAGAGCAATAACGCGATATCCTTCTTTAGCTAATTCTTCATTTTGGGTAGTAATCTTTTCAGGGGAGGCTGCAAAATTTATAGAATCACAAAATTCTTTTACCTTTTCAAAAGAACCTTTTACTGTACAATATCTTTCCCCATTTACTTCATAAAAGACTGCTGAATATTTATTTTCTGATTCATAGGGAATCGTCTCTATAATTCTAATGTTTTCTTCCAAAATATTTAATTTCTTTCCTAGAACTAAAAAAGCTAAATCAATGGAGTCCCCTAAGCGTTTTTCTCCTTCGATATGTGCTTCATTATTTATGACGCCACATAAGGCAATTTCTTTAGCATATTCTAAGTTTTCACCATGAACTCTGCCCTCTGTTTCATAGCCTACACCATCAACTTCATAGCTGATATCATTAGGTAAAAGTATTTTTTTGGCCGTTTGTTCATTAACTGTTAAAGTTCCAGTTTTATCACTTGCGATAACGGTACAACTTCCAAGTGATTCTACCGCATTTAATTTACGAACAATCACTTGTTCTTTGGCCATCTTATTCGAACCAATTGTTAAAGCCATGGTTAATGCGAGAGGAAGACCTTCTGGCATGGCCGAAACGGCTAAAGCAATTACAGATAAAAAGATTTGATGAGTTTCTTCGCCTTTGATAAGCAATAAAAAAGCAATACAAATCGCGACCACAATAATTAAAATGCTAATTTGCTTTGAAAATTGGTCGACACGGATAGTTAATGGTGATTTTTCTTCTTTAGTTTCGTTCATGCTATCTGCAATTTTGCCTATTTCACTTTGTAATCCTACTGCTGTAACATAAGCTTTCGCCCGACCCGTTAAGACACTCGTGCCAGCAAACAGCATATTGCTCTGATCAGTTATGGCTAAGTTAGATGATGATAAAGTAGCATTATTTTTTGTCACAGCAACACTTTCACCTGTCAGTATTGCTTCGTCTACACGCAAGTTATGAGCTTCAACAATTCGTAAATCAGCGGAGATTTTATCGCCTGATTCGATTAAAACATAATCCCCAATTGTTAGTTCTTCAGAAGGGATCTGCATATCTTTTCCTTCACGAATGACATGCGTTTTATCGGTTACTAGGCTCGCTAAGGAAGCAGCCGTTTTGTTTGCTTTATTCTCTTGATAAGTGCCCATGATAACATCAATTAAAACGATCAAAAGAATCGCGATTGCATCAAGTACTTCTCCAACCATAAAAGAAGCTACAATAGCAAACAATAATAAGAGAACTATTGGATCTTTGAACTCCTTAATAAAAATCATCCAAACGCTATCTTGTTTTTTGTGAGGCAATTCGTTTAAACCATATTTTTTTTGGCGCCTGCTAACCTCTTCTTTACTTAAACCTTGAGCCGATGTGGCTAATTCTTTTTCGATTTCTTCAATTTGCTTTTGATAAAACATTTTCTTTTTCCTTTCTTTTTTATTATGCTTGTTTATAAAGGAAACATTCCTCTTCATGTGAATTTATTACACCGATGGCTTGCAAATAAGAATATATGATGACTGTTCCCACAAATTTCATTCCTCGTTTTTGTAAATCTTTAGATAAAGCATCCGATAATGCTGAGTGAGTTTTATCATTTTCGACAATGATTTTGTTATGAGTAAAAGTCATTAAATAATTAGCAAAGGAAGAATATTCTGTTCTGATGTTTTCAAATACTTTAGCGTTATTAATGATAGCAATGATTTTTCTTCGATTGCGAACAATTTTTTTGTTTTGTAAAAGTTCATTTATTTTTCTTTCATCATAATTTTGGATTTTATACCAATCAAATTGATCAAAAGAGGAACGAAAATCCTCTCGTTTATTTAGAATACATTCAAATGATAAACCAGCTTGAAAAGATTCTAAGACAAGCATTTCAAATAAATAGGCATCGTCTAAACGTAACATGCCCCACTCCTCATCATGATATTTAATATATTTTTCGTTTTTAACATTACACCAATGACATCTTTTTAATTCTTTCACTGTTTTCTCTCCTATTTTCTATTTGTATTGTATCAAATTTTTATCATAAAAAAAATAGTAGACTAACCTCTAAGTCTATGATACACTTATGCCCGGAGGTAAAAAATGACACATGTAAAAAAAATAGCTTTAGGTCTAATTATTCTAGGTTCTTTATTCTTAACAGGATGTACAACTAAAGAACAAAATATTGAAGGATCTTTAGAAGAAATCATGACAAAATTATATGAAGGAATCAGTGAAGATGAATTACCTATGGCTTTATCAAATATCGAGGTTACGAGTGAAAATGTAGAAAATTACTTGGGAACTAGCGATATCGAGTTTGATAGTGCTTTAGCATCTGAACCTATGGTTGGTTCTATTGCCCATTCTGTTGTGTTAGTACGGGCTAAAGAGGATCAAGACATTGAAGCTTTGAAAAAACAAATCGAAGAAAATATTAATCCAAGTAAATGGATTTGTGTTACAGCAGAAAATGTAGTTGTCAAAAATAAAGGGAACTTAATTCTTGTTATTATGTCAAATGAATTAGCGCCTAAAATAGAAGAAAATTTTGACAAATTATCATAAGCCTATTTAGGCTTTTTTTTAAAGGAGGATTTTATGGTATTTTCAAGTATTTCATTTTTATATTATTTTTTACCATTATGTATTTTGTGCTATTTTTTAATTCCTAAAAAGTTTCGGAATTTCGTGTTGTTAATTTTCAGTTTATTTTTTTATTTTTACGGTGAGTCAAAATATATTATCGTTCTTATTTTTTCTTGCATCTTAAACTATTATTCAGGAAAACTCATTATTAAATATCCTATGCAAAAGAAATTTTGGTTGATTGCTAATTTAGCAATTAATTTTGGACTATTATTTTATTTTAAATATTTCAATTTTTTTATTACTAATATTAATGCCTTGTTTCATATCAATTTCTCGTTATTTCATATCATCATGCCTATTGGTATAAGCTTTTTTACTTTTCAAGCGACAAGTTATGTCATAGATATTTATAAAGGGAAAATACAGCCAGCAAAAAATGTTTTTGATTTTGCTACTTATTTAACTTTATTTCCTCAATTGATTGCTGGGCCAATTGTCCGTTATGAAACCGTTTCACAAGAAATGCAAAATCGAACCACTAGTGTTTCTCTCGTAGCTTCAGGATTAAAAAGATTTATTATTGGGTTAGGAAAAAAAGTGTTGTTAGCTAATCTTTTAGGAGCATTCGCGACAAGTCTTGAAACAATAGCAACACCAACTATTTTAAGTTTTTGGTTAAAAGCTTTAGCATATACTTTTCAAATTTATTATGATTTTTCTGGGTACAGCGATATGGCTATTGGCCTTGGTTTAGTATTTGGATTTCATTTTTTAGAAAACTTCAATTATCCACTGATCGCGTCGAGCATTACCGATTTTTGGCGAAGATGGCATATTTCTTTGTCCACATGGTTTAGAGACTATGTCTATATTCCATTAGGTGGAAACCGTGCGGGCAAACTAAAACAAATGCGCAATATTTTACTTGTATGGTTAATAACCGGATTATGGCATGGTGCCAGTTGGAACTTTGTCTTATGGGGACTTTATTTCGCGGTGCTTTTACTTTTAGAAAAATTTGTATGGCAAAAATTTCTCGATAAGCATAAAGTTTTTGCTCATATCACTACTTTTATTTTGATTTTATTTAGTTTTATCATATTTCAAACAGAATCCATAACCGGTATTGGACTTTTCTTCAAAAACTTGTTTAATTTCACTTTACCTTTTACCAATGTTGAAACAAATTTTTATTTAAGAAATTATTTGGTTATTTTACTTCTTGCGTTTATCGGAATGGGTCCATGGATAAAAAATCTTTATAATAAGATAGCTACTTCCAAAGTTGGAAAAAAGGTTTTAATCGTTCTTGAACCAATTGGTCTAATGATTTTACTTTTCATTATAACTGGATATATTATTGATGATTCGTACAACCCATTTTTGTATTTTAGATTTTAGGAGGATATATATGAAAGATAAATTAACGATTTTATGTATTTTAGGTCCTATGCTTTTGTTCTGCATTCTAGGAATAATGAAACCAGCAGATGAACTTTCACTAGAAGAAAGAAGAAAGTTAGAACAAGTTCCAAATTTTTCTGTAGAAAGTATTTTAAATAATAGTTATTTTTCTAAATGGACAGATTATTTAACGGATCAATTTCCTTACCGAACTTTCTTTAGGCAACTAAAAGGAACGATATCTTTGAATCTATTTCAAAAAATAGAGGAAAATAATGTGATCCAAATAGATAATTCTTTATATGAATTAAATCCTACTATTAATGAAGACTCTATCAATTATTTTACAGAATTATTACAAGAGACACTTGATAAGTATAACCACTCTTCTCATGTTTATTATAGTATTATTCCTGATCAAATTTATTATGTTGATGATTCTCAAATCCCTAAATTAGATTATAAAAAACTTGTTTCTCAAGTCCAAACCGCATTTCAAAATTATTCTTATATTTCTTTATTTGAAGAACTAAACAAAGATAGCTATTACCAAACAGATATTCATTGGAAACAGTCTGCTTTGCAAGACGTAGTCCAGAAGTTAAAAACAGAAATGCAATTACCTACTAGTAATTATTCGTGGACTAAACAAGAAGTGACTCCTTTTTATGGAGCCTTAAAATCACGAATTCCTAATAATATTAAAGCTGAGACTATTACCTATTATACAAATGATATTATTGAAGAGGCATCTGTCTTTAATTATGAGCATCAACAATTTGAGAAAGTTTATCAAAAAGAAAATATCCACCATTTAGATGGATATGACGTTTTTTTAAGTGGAGCAAGTTCTCTTTTATTTATCGAAAATAAAATGGCTACAACGAATAGAGAACTTATTGTTTTTCGGGATTCATTTGCAAGTTCTCTTCTCCCATTATTCATTCCGGATTATCAAAAAATTACTGTAATTGATCTTCGTTATATTACTAGTGATTATTTAGAAAATGTGGAAGAGATTAATTGGCAAGATACTACTGATATTTTACTTCTTTACAGCATTCCTATAATTAATAACAGTTTTACTTTAAAATAAAAGGTTTACTAAAAAAGCAAGAAGAATACCGAGGCAAGTTGGTAGTAAAAATGCAAGGAAGGTATAACCAAAGCTCTTCGTTTCTTTTTTGATTGTCAGCATGGTTGTCGCGCATGGAAAATGACATAAAGATAAGATTAAAAAATTTACGGCGGTTAGTATTGTCCAACCATTTATTAAAAAGATCTGTTTTAAACTTTCTAAAGAAGTGTACTCTACAAGCATTGTTCCTCCACTATAAATCATTAAAAGCATTGGAATAACGATTTCATTTGCCGGAAAGCCAAGAATAAAAGCTAAGATAATTGCCCCATCTAAACCGAGACATTGGCCAAATGGTTCTAAAAAGTTTTGCAAATAATTTAGTAAAGAAATGTGTTCTATGGATACATTGGCTAGAAA
This sequence comes from uncultured Bacilli bacterium, assembly GCA_944332105.1. Classification (GTDB taxonomy): domain Bacteria; phylum Bacillota_I; class Bacilli_A; order RF39; family UBA660; genus Ventrenecus. The sequence goes on along the minus strand of CALVJI010000039.1, from coordinate 2,425 downwards.
ATAAATGAATAAACCAGCGGGAAATGAAACAATGATGGCTCTTACTAAAACGTGAAGAGCTTTTTCTTTCCAAGCAAAATATATTGTTTTTAAAATCTTCGGCCTGCGAAAAGATGGTAACTCCAGTATGAAAAGTGGTTCTTCTTTTTTTAAAATTACTTTACTTAAAATTTTTGTGATTAAAAAAGTTAATAAAATGCCGCCTAAAATAATTATAGATAAGATTAAAGCTGAGTAGATACTACCTAAAAAAGTATTATTTTGAACGAAAAACATGCCGATAATCGCGATCATGGCTGGGAAACGTCCATTACAAGGCATGAATACATTCGTTAGAATGGAAAGAAGGCGCATTTTTTTTGATTCCATAATTCGTGTTCCTGTCACACCTACCGCATTACAGCCTAAGCCCATGCACATGGTTAAACTTTGTTTGCCACACGAACCACATTTGGCGAATGGTGCGTCTAAATTAAAAGCAATTCGAGGTAAAAGACCATAATCTTCTAATAAAGAAAATAAAGGAAAAAAGATCAGCATGGGCGGAAGCATAACCGATACGACCCAATAAAGAGTTCGATAGCCCCCATATATTAAAGGATCTAAAAGAGATGAAGGTAAAAAACTTAAGAGATTATAAATTGGTGTTTCTAAAGATTGAAAAAATTCAAATAAAAATTCTGATGGAATATTTGAAAAATAAATGGTCAACCATAAGATTCCAAAAAGCAATAGTAGCATAAGTGGAAAACTTGTCCACCGATTTGAAAATAAAGTGTTCCATATTTTATCTTCTCTTTTTTCTTGTTCTTTTTTTCTTTCAATAACATCTTTATTAATTGTTTTGGCATAATCATGATAGCTTTCTTTAATTTCCATTTTAGTTAAATATTTGCGATAGAATCGTAAAATCTTTTGAGTTTCGCTTGAAAGTTCATATTTTTTTTCTAGTTTATCATCTAATAAAAGTTTAATAGCTACTCCTTTTTTAGAGGTACTAAGTTTAGGTAGCATATAGTTGCAATACCGTTCAATTTTAGGACTATGTGTTATTTCTTTAGGATGCCATATATATTCTTTATTCATTGTTTCTATTAGTTCTTGTAACCCTATTTTTTCTTTCACACTTGTTGCAATTACAGGCACTTGTAATTTTTCCATTAATTCTTGTGGATCAACCAAAATGTTGCGCTTACGAGCTTCATCGATTAAGTTTAGACAGACAATCACATGGTCAGTGACATCTAATACTTCTAAAATAATTTCCATGCTTCTTTCTAAATTGGTCGCATCCGCGACAACAATCGCTAGATCATATTTTTCTAAAAATACAAAGTCACTCGCGACTTCTTCTTCGGGGCTTTGATAAATTAAAGAATACATTCCTGGTTAGTTAATGATGTCTCAACAAATACTTTGATACTCACATTTACCTACTTCATTAGCAACTGTTTTACCTGTCCAATTACCCGTGTGCTGTAAAGAACCAGTTAAAAAATTAAAAAGAGAGGATTTTCCGACATTTGGATTGCCAATTAAACATGCTTTTTTATTTTTCATGTTCCACCTCGATTAAAGCTGCATCTTCTTCACGGATAGCAAAAACACATCCTTTAATCTGGTAAGCAATAGGTGTATGAAAAGGACTTTTAAATTTGCAAATAATATCTTCTCCAGGAATAACACCTAGATGAAAGAGTTTCATTTGCTTTTTTTCATCTAAATCTATTTTTTTAATTTTGGCTTTTTTTCCTACTTGTAACTCACTACATTTCATTTTATCAAAACCTTTCTACGGTAGTATATGAAAAAGAAAAAAAATGGGCATTGTTTAGTAAAAACAGAAAAAAACAGGATCTTTTTTCCTGTTTTAAACATAGTGTTAATTATTAAATATAATTCTAATAATATCTATATTTTTTATTCGAATAATAAACTCAGGAACAACCTTGTTTCCAATCTATACAAGATTACTATTGCTAGCTACTTCTTCTTATTATAAGCCTTGACCTATAATATTAAGTTCATTAGCCTTGTGCTAATCTTAGTAGGAATCTCGCGCGCACGCCAAGTGTGTTGGTAACATTACCGTTGCCAGCATACCCGGTCGAGTTCGCATCATACTCCTGAGCAGCCGTATCCGTGGCGTTGAAATGTCTAGGCGTATTCAATTTATATTAGGTTATCCCTTATTTTTATTCTTACAATTTATTAATTTCTCGAATACTTAAACCAGTTGCTTTTTCTATCATAGAAAGTGGAATATTCAGTGTCTTTAAATTACGGGCAATCTCTTCATCGCGCATTGCTTTTCCCTCTTTGATTCCAGAAATTCTTCCTTCTTGTAATCCAGAGGCACGTCCTTCCAATTCACCAGTCAAATAAATATCTTCTTTCTCTTGCCTTTCTGCTTCTGCTACATCAT
>CALVJI010000038.1 GCA_944332105.1 uncultured Bacilli bacterium | reverse complement strand
AAACAGAAGAGACAGATTTACTAGAAAGTATCCATATAAATCTTGTGAATATTCAAAAAAGAGGATATAATGTGAGTGAGAAGATAAAGAAATTTGTAGACTTTTTATTAACAGAGAGACTAGAAGAATTAGTAAAAAAATATGGAAAGGATGAAGAGTATATGGCAATGGTACGAACAGTAGAACAACTGTATACAGACCCAAAATATATTGGGTACTATGATGTAGCAGAAGCAGAAAGGCAAGAGAAAGAAGATATTTATTTGACTGGTGAATTGGAAGGGCGTGCCTCTGGATTACAAGAAGGAAGAATTTCTGGATTACAAGAAGGAAAACAAGAGGTAGCCCGCAATTTAAAAACACTTAATGTTCCACTTTCTATGATAGAAAAAGCGACTGGTTTAAGCATTCGGGAAATCAATAAATTGTAGTGGATAGCCTTATATAATAATATGTCTAGATATTTCAATACCATGGATACAGGTATTAATCTTTATCTTGAATCTTTCCTCTGATATAGAGGAAAGTTTGGACTTGAAATGTGCCTTATGTGGTTCTAATTGTTTAGCTTTTTAGCTTTGTTATGACTAGTGCTTAGTGTGCTAGTTTTTTTTGATAAAAAGATTTATTTCTTAGATATTTTTGGTATAATAGGATTAGTAAGGGAGGTCTTCTGTTTATGAAAGTGATTTTATTAAAAGATGTTAAAGGCAAAGGTAAAAAAGATGATATTATTAATGTTAGTGATGGATATGCAACGAATTATCTTTTTAAAAATGGTTTAGCGGTTCCTGAAACTAAGAAAAGTAAAGAAGTGTTAGATCGATCTTTATTAGAAAAACATTTAGAAGAAGAAACATTAGTTTCTGATTATGAAAAAATAAGAAAAGAATTAGAAAAGAAGCAAGTTGTTTTTCAAGTGAAGACTGGTAAGGAAGATAAAGTTTTTGGGGTGATTTCTACTAAACAGATTAGTGATGAATTAAAAAAGATGGGATATTCTATTGATAAAAAATGTTTGAAAGTAGATCATCCTATTGATTCTTTGGGAACACATGAAGTGATGGTTGAACTTCATAAAAGAGTTGTTTTTCCTTTAAAAGTAGTTTTGAAAAAGTAGGTGAATAGTATGGCAGCTAGAGTAATGCCTCAAAATTTAGAAGCAGAAATGAGTGTTTTAGGAGTAACTTTTTTAAATCCATATGCAATGGAAAAAATTATGGAAAATTTAACAGAAGATATGTTTTTTAGTGAGGCTCATAAAAAGATTTTTGCAGCTTTGGTTTCTTTGTATAAAAGTAATACGCCAATTGATATTACAACTGTTAAAAATGAATTAGATAAACAAAAAAATTTAAATGCTATTGGGGGCATTGAATATTTAAGTGAAATTGTGGATTCTGTCGCGACAAGCGCTAATTTGGATTATTATATTGAAATTGTTAAAGATAAGGCAACGAGAAGAAAACTAATTGATACAGCTACGACCATTGTGACTAATGCTTATGACGAAGAAGAAAATTTGACGAATTTGCTCGATTCTTCGGAGCAAAAGCTTTTGAATGTAATTCGGACACGAAAAACGAGTGAGTTTAAACCCATTACTGAGGCTTTAAGAGAGGCTCATGAAAATTTGGAACGAATGAGTAAAAATAAAAGTATGGTTACTGGTTTGACTACGGGTTTTAAAGATTTAGATAAGGCAACGGCTGGACTACATGAGGGTGAACTTATTATTTTGGCTGCTCGTCCTGGTATGGGAAAGACGGCTTTTGCTTTAAATATTGCTACGAATGCAGCGATGAGTACGGATAAGGCAGTTGCTATTTTCAATTTAGAGATGAGTAGTGAACAATTAGTCAATCGTATGATTAGTGCGGTAGGACAAATTGAGGGTGAAAAGTTAAAAACTGGTATGCTTAATGATAATGATTGGAAACGTTATACCGAAGCTATGAGCGAACTTGCGGATACGAATATCTATATAGAAGATGATGCTTCAGTTACGGCACCTGAGATTAAAGCAAAGTGTCGAAGACTTGCCTCTAGTCCTAAAGGTCTTGCTTTGGTTGTTATTGATTATTTACAGCTTGTTACAACTGGCGGAAGAGTTGAGTCAAGACAGGTTGAAGTTTCAGAGATCTCTCGTGCTTTTAAAACGATGGCAATGGAATTAAAGGTTCCGGTTATTGCTTTAGCGCAGTTGTCTCGTAATGCAGAAAGAAGAGAATCCAATCAACCAAGACTTGCTGATTTGCGTGAATCTGGTTCTATCGAACAAGATGCGGATTTGGTTTTGTTTTTAAATCGACAAGATTATTTTGAAACTAAGACGGCAGAAAATAAAAATAATATCGTGCCAGTTGATGTGATTATAGCTAAGCATCGGCGAGGTAGTACGGGATTATTTCAAGTGTTGTTTGAATTAAATAAAAGCTGCTTTAAAGCTTATTCACCAATGGAAGAAATGTAGGAGTAAATTTTTCTGCAACTTATTTTTTATTTTATGGTATAATGTACTAGTCTAAAAAAGGAGTGCTTATGAGAACAAAAGATAAAATCCTTTTAGGAATTGTTGGAATCGGAATGTTTTTTCTCTTGTTTTTTCAAGGGTTTACAACACATGCGATGGAACCACAAAATGTTTATCAAGTTTATTTAGATGGAGAAAAAATTGGTTTAGTTGCCGATAAAGCTGAGCTTTTAGATTTAATTAATGAAGAACAGCAAGATATTAAAGATACTTATCAAGTTGATCAAGTCTATCCACCTAATGGTTTTGATATAGTACCTTATATTACTTATGATGAAAAGATTGTTTCAGCTAATGAAATTTATAAAGAAATTCAAGAAAAAAGTGATTTTACAGTAGAGGGGTATGTGGTTACAATTACTTCGCCTGCTTCTGAAACTGAAGAAGAAAAAGTTACGACCATTAGTGTGTTAGATGATGATATCTATTATGAAGCAGAACATCGTTTTATTACAGCTTTTGTTGATGAGAGTGATTATCAAGCTTATTTGAATAACACACAAGAAGAAATTGTAGATGTTGGTTCTTATATTAACCATATGGCTTTTGAAGAGACGGTTACTATTAAGGAGGCTTATATTTCTGTTCACGATAAGATTTTTGTAGATGCGGATGAACTTACACAGTATTTGTTATATGGTACAACTGATTCTTTACCAACTTACAGTGTTGTGCAAGGCGACACTTTGGCTTCAATTGCATCAGCAAGTCAGTTAAATGTTCGTGAACTTTTAATTGCTAATCCACAATATCGTAATGAGAATGCTGTATTAGCAATTGGTGATAAAATTTCAACGAATTTAATTAATCCTGTTTTAACTTTATATCAGGAAGTTCGAGTGACAGAAGATGTTGAACAAGCTTTTACTAGAACAACAGTAGTTGATAATTCTTTACGAGCTGGAACAAGTCAAGTTACTCAAAGTGGTGTAACAGGTTTAGAGCGTGTAACGCAAGAAGTTCGTATTATTAATGGTGAACGTACTCAAGATGCGAACGTTATTAGTAGTGTGACGATTCGTGAAGCAGTGGATGAAATTACGGCGGTTGGACCAAAATATAGTTATGTTACAACGGCTCATGGTAATATTTTAAATACAGGTCTATCTTGGAGTTGGCCAACGATGACGCCTTATATTATTACGACGAATTATGAATGGCGTTGGGGAGAATTTCATAATGCAATTGATATTTCTGGTACAGGTTTTGGTTCCCCTATTTATGCCGCACGTGGTGGTACAGTGGTTGAGACGAATGCTTCTTGTGCTAATTATGGCTGGTATGGTAATAGTTGTGGTATGACTTATGGTAACTATATTGTGATTGAGCATGAAAATAATATCTATACACTTTATTCTCATATTACTAGTAATTTATTGGTGCAAGTTGGTAATAGAGTAACTCAAGGACAACAAATCGCTTATATGGGTAGCAGTGGTTCTTCAACAGGTGCGCATCTTCATTTTGGTTTGTCCGTTGGCAATCCTTTCCGCGGTGGTACTTGGTATAGTCCATGGAGTTTGTTCTAATGAAAGCTGTTGTTTTAGCAAGCGGAAGTGAAGGTAATTCTACCTTCTTTTCAACTGGTTCATGTAAGCTTTTGTTAGATATTGGTAAAAATGCTAAATATATTAAAGAAAAGATTTTAGAAATTGGGGAAGATCCTACTCAGATTGAAGCTGTTTTAATTAGCCATACGCATGATGATCATGTGAGTGCTTTAAAAGTTTTTTTGAAAAAATATCAGCCTTATGTGTATGTAACAGAAAAGATGTTTTATGATTTGGACTTTTTAAAAGATTATCCAAAAGTTGTGATTTATGATGAAGACTTTTATATTCAAGGTTTGTCAGTTAAAACTTTTCGAACGAGTCATGATGCGACGGATTCTCGTAACTTTGTGCTTTATGATGGCAAAGAGTCTTTAGTTTATTTAACCGATACAGGATATTTGAATCGTAAGTATTTTCCGATGCTCAAAAATCAAACTTATTATTTGATGGAAAGTAATCATGATATTACAATGCTTATGGAAGGGCCTTATCCTAAGTGGTTAAAGCAAAGAGTTTTAGGAACTTTAGGACATTTATCTAATAAAGATAGTAGTTTCTATCTAACTAAATTAGTAGGTGAAGATACTAAAAAAATTGTGTTGATGCATTTGTCTAAAACAAATAATACGGAAGAAAAGGCTTTACAAACTTTTTTTGATACTTTTAAAGAATATGATATGACTTTTCAAAATGTGGTGTGTGCAAGGCAAAATGAAGTAACGAGGGTGTGCGATGATCAAGATCTTGTGTGTCGGTAAAATAAAGGAATCCTACTTACGTGATTTTATTGCGGACTATCAAAAGCGAATTCGGAAATATCATGAAATTACACTTATTGAAGTCGCGGATGTAGGTTCTTTGGAAAAGGAAAGAAAATTGTTAGAGAAGTATATTATGCCTAGAGATTATGTAATTACTTTAGAAATTGAAGGACAGATGCTTTCTAGTGAAGCATTGGCTAAAAAGATTGATGATACTTTTATTCATTATGGAACGATTACTTTTATCATTGGTAGTTCTTTGGGTTTAGATGAGGAAATTAAAAAACGAAGTGATTTTGCTTTATCTTTTTCAAAACTAACTTTTCCACATGGCGTTTTTCGAGGGATTCTATTGGAACAAATTTACCGAGCTTTTAAAATTTTACATAATGAGACGTATCATAAATGAGGAGTGAATATGACTTTAGAAGAATTAAAGAAATGTTCGATGGGATTAACTCATGCTGGAACATTTCATGCTGATGATGTTTTTGGCGCGGCTTTTTTAAAGTTGATTGTGCCTGATATAGAAATTAAAAGAGTAAGTGAAGTGCCATCAGATTTTACGGGAATCGTATTTGATATTGGTATGGGTGAGTTTGATCATCATATGAAAGATAACGAAGTACGAGAAGATGGAATTCCTTATGCTGCCTTTGGAAAGTTATGGCGAGCTTTCGCGCCTTCTTTATATGGAGAAGAGATAACAGAAAGAATTGATAAAAAGTTTGTGGAAGTTCTTGATTTGTCCGATAATACTGGTAAAAGTGATACGCTTTGCGAAGCTATTTCTTTGTTTAATCCTTTAGATTCGTCTAACGGTGGTGATGAGGAATTTAAAGAAGCTGTTTCTTTTGCTAAGATAATTTTAGAGAAATTGATTTGTAAAGAACAAAAAAACAGAGAAGATGAACAATATGTTTTACAAGTTTATGACAAGATGAAAGATAAAAGAATTGTCTTATTACCCAAGTATGCTTCTTTTCATCATGTTTTGCCAGCGACAGAAGCTCTTTATGTTGTTTTTCCATCTAAAAGAGGTGGTTATACAGCTCAAGCGGTTTCTAAAAGTGCAGATACATTGGAGTTAAAGAAGCCATTCCCTAAAGAATGGACTTTAGAGTTGCCCGTTTATTTGCGATTTTGTCATACAAATAGATTTTTAATTGCAGCTGATTCTTTAGAAGATATAATTAAGGCTTGTCATGAAGCTTTAAAAGAAAGCGAAGATAGAAACGAGGAGTAATATGATTGGAAATGATTGGGATGAAAAATTAGAAATTATTTGGCAAAGTGAAGGATTTCATAAGTTTATGAAAGTGGTGGATCATGAATATGCAACCAAAACAATTTTTCCGCCTCATGATCATATTTTTGAAGCTTTAAAACTAACACCTTATGCCAATGTTAAAGTGGTTATTATGGGGCAAGATCCTTATCATGGGACTGGTGAAGCACATGGACTATCTTTTTCAGTACAAAAAGGAGTTAAAGTTCCTCCGTCTTTACAAAATATTTATAAGGAACTTTATGATGACTTAGGTATTCCACCACGTACTGATGGGGATTTATCGGGATGGGCTAAAGAAGGAGTATTAATGCTCAACGCGGTTTTAACCGTTGTCAAAGATACACCGGCTTCTCATCGTAAACTTGGTTGGGAACTCTTTACAGATTATATCATTAAACTTGTTAATCAAAAAGATACTCCCGTTGTCTTTATATTGTGGGGAAACTTTGCTAAAGAAAAAGCTAAATATATTACGAATCCTATTCATCATATTATTACTTCGCCTCATCCTAGTCCTTTTTCAGCGCGTTATGGATTTTTTGGAAGTAAGCCTTTTTCTAAAACTAATGCGTTTTTAAGAAATGATGGTTTAAAAGAAATTGATTGGTCTAGAAGTGAATAATCTACGTCAACCGTAGATTTTTTTCTTTGTTCGGCATTTTTTATGTTCAAATATGTGCTATAGTTATAGTGGTGATCTCATTGAAATTTTATCAATTTTCTAAAGAAAAACTTTTAGAATATTTTCTTACTACAGAAAACGGCTTGACTAAGCAAGAAGCTAAGAAAAGATTAGGAAAGAATGGCCCGAATATTATTGAAGGAAAAAAACGTAAGAGTAAAGGTCAGATTTTTTTAAGTCAATTTAAAAATTTCATGATAATTTTATTATTAGTTGTTGGTGTTTTATCTTTCTTTTATGCGCTTTTTGATACAGGTGATTATTTAGATTCTATTGTAATTTTAGGAACGACTTTTGTTAATATTTTAATGGGCTATTTTCAAGAAGATCGTGCAGAAGATGCTATTGAAAAATTAAAACAATATAATGTTACTAAAGTGCAAGTGTATCGTAATGGTATGTTAGAAGAGATTTCATCTGTGGATTTAGTTGTTGGTGACGTGATCGTTTTAGAGGCAGGAGATAGTATACCGGCTGATGCGCGGGTTATTGAGAGTTATTTTGCTAAAGCTGATGAAGCTATTTTAACAGGTGAAAGTAATTCAGTTTCTAAAAATGAAGATGTTCTTTTACAAGATGTGTCATTACATGAACGGACGAATATGGTGTATGCTGGCACGAATTTGGTGGCAGGAAGAGTTGTTGCAATTGTTGTTGAGACTGGTATGCGAACTGAAATGGGGAAGATTGCTAAGAATTTAAATACAAGTGAGGAGCCAATTACTTCTTTACAAGTAAAAGTAAAAAAGGTAAGTACTTTTATTTCAATGGTAGCTATTTTTCTAGTTCTTTTCGTTTTGATTTTTAGTGTAATTAAAGATTATGATTTGATGATGGTTGTGATGCTTTGTATTTCTATGATCGTGGCTTCTGTACCTGAATGTTTGCCTATTGCTATAACTTCTACTTTAATGATTGGGGTTAGAGCAATGGCTAAGAAAAAAACTGTGGTGCGCAACATGGCAGCGATTGAAACACTTGGAGCAACTGAGATTATTTGTACCGATAAGACTGGAACGTTAACTTTAAATAAAATGGAAGTAATGGAAGTTTATCTTTCTTCTAATGCTTTAGAGGCTTCTTCAATTGATTTTTCAAAAGAAAAAATATTTTCAGATGTTATGACTTTATGTAATACCGCTACTTTAAATGCCAAGAATGTTTATGTAGGAGATGCGGTTGATGTTGCTTTAATGAATTATGCAGAAAAACAAAAAGTAGATATAGAAAAAGTAAAGAAGTCTTTTAAAAAGATTGTGGAAATTCCTTTTGATTCTGAAAGAAAAATGATGAGTTTTGTTTATCAAAATAAAAAGGAAAAGTATTTATTTACTAAAGGAAGTTTGCAAAATCTGTTAAGTAAATGTACTTTTATTTTAGAGGATGGTCAAAAAAGAGAATTGACAAAAGAGGATAAAAAGAAAATTGGTAATGCTGAAAAGGAATTTTCACAGCGAGCGTTAAAGGTAATTGCTTTAGCATATAAGGATAAGTTAAAAGAATATGAAGATGAAGAAGATTATCAAAAAGAAGAGAAAAGTAATTTAATTTTTGTAGGATTGGTGGCTTTAAAAGATCCGGCTCGTCCTGATGTTAAAAAAGCAATTACAAAATGTAAAGAAGCTAAGATACGACCTATTATGATTACTGGAGATAGTTTAGAAACTGCTTTAGCAATCGCGCGGGAAGTAGGTATTGTTGATGAAGATGAAACGGGAATTTTGGGAAGTGAATTAGATACTTTAACACCTAAAGAGTTAAGAAAAGTTGTTCGTAAATACAATGTTTTTGCACGAGTTTCACCTGAACATAAATATATGATTGTTGAAGCTTTGCAAAAAGATGGCAAGGTGATCGCGATGACAGGAGATGGAGTAAACGATGCACCTGCCTTACAACTTGCTAATGTAGGAATTGGCATGGGTGCCAGTGGAACAGATGTTACCAAAAGTGTTTCAGATATCTTACTTTTAGATGATAGTTTTTCAACCATTGTTACAGCCGTAGATGAAGGCAGAAGAATTTATGATAATGTTATCATTAATGTATTATATAATTTATCTTCAAACTTTACTGAAATTTCATTAATTATTATCGGCATGTTTTTGAATAATCAAATTATTTTGGCTTTACATGTCCTTTATATTGATTTAGTTGCAGATACAGTTCCATCAATTATGCTTGCTTTTGAAAAAGCTAGTAAGAATAATATGAAGAAAAAGCCAAATGGGTTAAATAAGCCAATTTTTACACCACATTTTTTAGCTTTCTTAGTGTTATCTGTAGTGGTTGAAACTGGTGTTTCTTTACTCATTTACTTCGGAAGTATTCAGTTAGTTGGAGTAGAAATGGCTCAAACTTTAGCTTTGTTAAGTGTTGTTTTAAATGAATTCGTTTTTGCATATAATTGTCGATCTTTAAATGAAACTATTTATGAAAGGGGAATTTTTTCTAATAAATATTTAAATATAGGTATTTGTTTTTTATTAGCTATACAGTTAGTTGTATTTTTAACACCAATTGGCGGTTTATTTTCTTTGCAAGTCGTTAGTTTACCATTATTTATTATTGTTTTAGCTATTAATCTTTTAAGTTTCTTTGTTATTGAAGCTTTAAAACCTATGTTAAATCGTATTTTTAGAAGTGAATAGAAAACTAAAAGGTTGGTTTAATCTTTTAGTTTTTTTTATTAAGTTACAATTATTTTTGAAGACAGAAATTACTAGGGGATAACACCTATATACTTATATTTCATGGCAACAAAACAAATCCAGGCTATGTTGGATATATGTACGGAAATACATTAAATGAAAGTTATGAAAAAACTTATACAAATGACAATGATTCAACAATTAAAGCAGAGCTGGATAATTGGTATAAAATAAATATCGTGGATAAAAATTTAGAGCATTATATAGCCGATTCAGGATTCTGTAATGATCGTAGTCTATATAATGGTGATGGCTTTTCTTCTTCTGGTGATACGTATTTTGGTGGATATCAAAGATATATGGAACATGCTCCTACTCTTATATGTCCACGGCAAAATGATTTATTTACTGTAGATAATTCTGATGGGAATCAAGATTTAATTTATCCAATAGGATTAATCACGGTTGATGAGCTGCTTTTAAGTGGCATGTTCGAAGGTATTTATAACAAGTTGGCGTATACTTATTCTTCTGCTAGCTATTGGACTATGTCGCCTAGTCGTTTTGTTTCTACAAATGCTACAGCTCAAGAATTTCTTCTTCATTCAGATGGGTTTGCAAATTATTATTGGGCCGTTGACATTCGACAAGGCATTAGACCGGTTATTAATCTTGCAGCTGATGTTGAAATAACTGGAGGAATTGGTACTAAAAATTCTCCATTTGTTGTAAAATAAGTGTAAACTATCAAAAAAAGTGAAATTTTTACTAATTTTGAATTTTTGCATACTTTCTTTTACCAATTTTTAAAATTTGCTTAGCAGATTTTGAAAATTGGTTTTTCTTTGGTTGCAAGAGGGGTGAAATTCGTCATTTGTGTTCTTTTTTTTCCTGTGATATAGTCATCTCACTCTTAAAAAGAAAGCGAGGTGAACAAGTA
>CALVJI010000037.1 GCA_944332105.1 uncultured Bacilli bacterium | reverse complement strand
TCATATACTACCTCTATTCTATAGAGATAGTATAGCATGATATTATATTAAATTACCCCGGAAAATTTTTTACACCCTATATAAAAACTCTATTTGCAAATATTCATTTTTATGATAACATGATGGTAAGCCGATTTAGTACAGTGGTAGTACAGATGCATGGTAAGCATCAGAGAACAGTTCAATTCTGTTAATCGGCACCAGAATGTTTTTATCCCTTTAAATAAGGGCTTTTTTTATTTTAAAATGACTTTGGTCTTGTTTTGGTCTTATTTATAAATTATACTTTTGCTCTAGAAGTTGTTGTACTCTCTCGGACCCATAGGAAAATAGTCGAACTAGAAATAGTTCTTTTTTTAACAAATTTTAAACAGCTGGTCGAAAAATGGTCGAAAAATGGTCGAATGCATTGATAATATTCTTTGTCTTGTAAAATTTAGTGTTGACACTCAATCAGAGATAAAAGAATGCCTGTTTTTTATTTCTAACACCCGTAATGGTATTTTTTGCTTTTACTTATATATATCATTATAAAATTTAAGAAATACCTATAGAAAACTAATCAAAAAAAAATTCTCGATACTCTCGAGATTTTTTTATGTAATGGTACTTTCGTAAGTAATTTTTAACAAATCATCATAATAAAGTCTTTTATAACACAATAAAACAATGAAATGAAAAAGATAGAAAAATAAAATAAACAAACCAACGATTAAATAACCCATCAGTAAAGCCCAAACTTCTAAATGAAAATATGTTGCGAAAGAATAAGTTCCCCACACCATCAAATAAGGTATTCCTAAATAGTAACAATAAAGAAAACAAGCCCGTATAAGATAACGAAGAAAACTTTTGTTAGGAACATTAAATCGTACATTTAAAAATCTCCCCACCAAAGTTTGACCATTTAAAAAAGTAGGAATAACTGCAAAATAAATAACAAAATAAAGCCAAAATAAATATGAAAAATCAACAAATATTTCTAACACAAAATAAGTAAACAAAAAGAAAAAAGAATCACTTAAGAAAAGACAGATTCGGCGTAATCCAGACACCTTTTTTCCTTCATCTAAAGCATCTTGATCTAATCGCGCTCGCGATGGCAAATATTTTTGAAAATAGTGAGCTAACCAATAACCACAAATGCCTCCAAAAGTATTCGTAATTAAATCATCGACATCACATAAACGATAAGGTCTTGGATAAATACCATATAACCCCGTTACTTGTGTAAACTCAAAAAACAAAGATAACAAAAATGTAAAAAGTACTGTTTTCTTAAAACTACACTTAAAATAATAACGAAGATACACGCCAAAAGGAATCGTCATAACCACATTAAATATGGTTGTATAAAAACTAGGATGAGATACTAGAGAGACAAAAGATGTAGGATCCGAAATAGAAAAGTGTGTTTCACGAATAATATCTCCAATAAAGGAAAAAGGAATAAATTGCACTACTTCTCCACTTAAATTAGCAACCTCCTCTTTACTTGGTAATGGCAAGATAACCAAAAAATACATCGTAAGTACATATAAAATAAAAGAGTAAATAATAAGAACACGAAACTTATGAATAGAACCATATCGATGATACTGTTGCAAAATAAAAGGAATTGTAAAAAATAAAGCCACAATAGGAAAAACAATTACTGCTGTTTTAATAGAAATAAGATAACTCATAATATACTCCTTCTTTTAAAAAATTCATCTAAAATGCCAAAGAAAAAGCGGTAACCAGTTAGAGAAACCGCAATTTTACCTTTCTTTAATAATATTTTTACTACAGAAATAAGTAATGAGAAAATAGCCACCATAAATAAAGACAATTACTCCTGCTGTCATGATTATCGACTTAACAAGTTCATCTTTACCAAAAGTTTCTAAAAGATAAGCACAGAACTTAATTCCAAAAATGGAATGAATAATGGCTAGGACTAAAGGAAATAAGAAGAAAATTCCAATCTGTCTAAATAAAGCCTTATTAAGCATCTTCTCATCTGTTCCAATTTTTCGAAGCATCGTAAATCTTTCCTTGTTATCCGTTGACTCAGACAACTCTTTTAAGGCTAAAATAGCCGCGCTAGCAATCAAGAAAACAATTCCTAAATAAAGTCCTATAAAAGTAATCATCGCCCCAAGTCCGATACTATTTTCATATAAAGAAAGCTTAGTACTTGCCTCAATATCTGTATTTACAGCATAAGGACTATCACTTGTATCGATAATTAACTGTTCAATTTTTTCTTTTTCCTCATCCGTTGTAGCTTGATAATTGGCAACTAACAGACCTGTTTCTCTTGGATAATGAAGCAAAACCTCATCAGGTACAACAAATACTCCTGTATTAATATGACTTGTGGTCATATAAATAAACCCATTAACACAAGAAGTATACTTTGGCGTTAAAGTAATCCCATTTATTGTAATTGGAGTATTTTTTTCTAAACTTTGATTACGAATCTGAATCCAAGAATCAAAATCTGCTACGACAACATATTCATTGTCATTTAAATGAACTGGTTCTAAATTATAAAGCAAAGCAAGTTTATTATAATCACTTTCTTTAATAAAAGTCTCCGCAGCATTATAAGCTAAAAAGGGAAATTGATTAGCAATCTCTTCATAGACATCACCTAAAGTATCTCGTATTAAGATATCATTACTTGCATACAAATCAAATTCGACAATATCTTTAAAATACCGATCCACATCAAAGCCTAATTTTTCTAAAGTTTCCCGAACCGAGATTTTAGAATCCTCTACTCTTCCTTCAGAATACTTGCCATTGCTAGGCAAATCCAAAGTTTTATCTAACTGAATATCCGCAGGTACCATTGTCGTTAAATTACTAGTCATCGAATTTCTTATCGAAATAGCACTAGATAAAATACAAATGGTAACAAATAACATCAAACAAATAACCGTCATAGAAAATACCGTAGTATTAATCTTGCTACTAAATTGCCGCAAAGTAAAACTATTTAACCCTTTATAATAAAAAGATTTTATACTCATGCATATTTTGAGTAATAACCCAGATAAAGACCAGAAAATAAAAAATGTAGCTAAAGATCCCAATAAAATAGGTAGCAAAATCTTATCCGCTGTTTGTAGTTCAGTAGCTCCACCTGTCACACACCAATAAGCATAGGAAAGAGCCGCCACAGATAAAACAAAAACAACGATACATACCCATGGATTTTTCATTTTTACTTTTTCAGACTTTTTATGAGCATTTAACAAATCAATCAATTTACAACGACTAACATTATAGGTATTAAAAATCATGACGAGTAAATACATAACTCCAAAATAAAGTAAGGTTTTAAGACAAGCTGACGTTGAAAAAACAAATTGAAACTCCGTCATTTTTGCTTCAAACATATTGGCAACAAGTAAGCTCATAAATTGAGATAACACGACTCCAAGCAGCAAACCAACCACTAAAGAAACACATCCAACTAATAAGGTTTCTAAAAATAAAATAAACGATATTTTTCTTTTACTCATTCCCAGTGTCAAATAAATACCAAATTCTTTATTTCTTCTTTTCATTAAAAAACGATTCGCATAAATAATTAAGAAACCTAAGACAAATGCGACAAACACACTGACACCCGACAACATATTATTCATTAAATCGATGATATCATAAGTAGATGCCGAGACATTCATCATGACCGTTTGACTTTCAATAGCATTAAAAATATAAAAGATCGCAACGCCTAAAACTAAAGTAAAAAAGTAGATGGCATAGTCTTTAATACTTCGTAAAATATTTTTTATGGATAATTTAAAGAGCATCGTTTAAATCGCCACCTAACAAGGTTACTACATCAATAATCTTATCAAAAAATTCTTTTCGTGAATCATTTCCTTTATATAATTCATTAAAAATTTTACCATCTTTAATAAAGATTACCCGCGTAGCATAACTAGCTGTAAAAGCATCGTGTGTAACCATCAGAATGGTTGCCTCAAGTTCTTTATTTAAATAATCAAAACGCTCCAACAACATCTTTGCAGATTTAGAATCTAAGGCCCCTGTTGGTTCATCGGCTAACACCAGTTTAGGATTGGTAATAATAGCTCTAGCCGAAGCTACCCTTTGCTTTTGACCTCCACTCATCTGATAAGGATATTTTTTTAAAACATCTTTAATATCCAATTCTTTAGCAACTTTATCAATCCGTTTAGCAATTTCACTTGCACTAACATTTTGAATAGATAAAGAAAGCGCTATATTTTCATAAGCAGTCAAAGTATCTAGTAAATTAAAGTCTTGAAAAATAAAGCCCAATTCTTCTCTCCTAAATTTATTTAAGGCATTTCCCTTTAACTTAGTAATATCTTCTCCATCCACAAAAATGTGACCAGAAGTTACTCGATCAATAGTAGAAATACAATTTAAAAGAGTAGTTTTTCCAGAACCTGAAGCTCCCATAATCGCGACAAATTCTCCTTTATCTACTTGAAAAGATATATTATCAATCGCTTTCGTAAGACTCGAACGACTACCATAATACTTCTCAACATTGTTTACTTTTAAAATTGTTTCCATAAAATTTCTCCCTTCACACGGACATTGTATAACAAAAAAAGGATTTTGTCGTTATTCTAATATTACGATACCTTACAATTTCGTAATACTAAAAAAACTAATCCTTCATTTTATAAAAATCATTTAAAGCAAAAGTCAAAACCACTTCCGTATATTGATTTACAACGGAAGACAATGTAATTTTATGTCCTAGTTTTTCACATAATCTTTTAACAATATATAGTCCCATTCCTGTCGATTTTCCTCTTTTGCGACCATTCTCACCTGTAAATGTTTTCTCAAAAACACGATGAATATCATTAAGCGGAATACCAATACCATTATCATAAATATGTAAAGAGGTTTGGGTTTTGGTTTTCGAAACCGTAAATTTAATAACCGAAGAAACATCACTACGTACATATTTAATACTATTACTAACTATTTGATTGATAATAAACTCTAACCATTTGGCATCCGTTAACACAACCTCATCTTGCACATCTACAATAAACTGAATATCATGTGCTAGTAAATCATCTTTATTTTTTAAAGCAACTTGCTTAATCACTTGTTGCAAATTCGTTTCTTTAATTAAATAATCTTTTTCAGCATTCTCACTTCTTACAAAATAAAGAATTTGATCGACATAATCATCTATTCGTCGCACTTGTTCGGCATATCTTTCAACCATTTTTCCTTTTTGATTATGTTCCATCAAAGTCAAACTCGCGATAGGCAATTTAATTTCATGAATCCATAATTCCACATATTCTTTAAAATCATTTAAACTATACTCATATTGTTTAATCGTTTCATTCATCGACTTATTAATTTCATACAAAATCTCATAAAATAACTCCCCATCATAAAAATTGGGTTTGTTTAACATTTCAAGAACTAAATATTTTTTATCAAGCCCCTTCACATTCTGGATTAATGAAGTATAAAAATTTCTTCTTTTCAAATAACCCGTTAACAACAAACTAAAAAAAAGCAAAACAAAAACAACACTTATGCCTAACAAAACTTCACCGTTCACTTTAAAAGCCAAAAGCATTAACAAAATAAAAAAATAACTCAAAAGAAACCAAAAGATCTCTAACCCCTTATCTTTTATATATTTCCCAAATTTCATACTAATTTATATCCTTGTCCTTTTCTTGTCGTAATCGCGTCTTCCATTCCAAATTCTATCAACTTAGCTCTAAGTCGACTAATATTAACCGTTAAAGCATTCTCATTAATATACTCTTCGTTATTCCATAATTCCGTCATCAACTCATCCCGCGAGACAATATTTCCTCTGTGATGTAAAAGACAGGCAAAAATAATCATTTCATTTTTCGTTAAATCCAAAATCTTACCATCTTTTTCTAAAATGCCCTTACTTGGATAAACTTTAATATCATCATAAGTCAAAATATTTAAAGGATTCTCCATTCTTTTAAAAATGTTAGCAATCCTAAGCAACAAAATAGTTGGATTATAAGGTTTAACGATATAGTCATCCGCGCCATAACTGATCGATAAAACCTCATCCATTTCATTATTTCTACTAGTAACCATAATAACAGGCACTGAAGATTCTTTACGAATACTTTGGAGCAACAACTCTCCATTCATTTCTGGAATTTGAATATCTAATAAAATTAAATCAGGATTTATCTTACGTATTTCTTCTAAAGAATGACTGAAATCTTGCAAAACCAAAGCTTCATAACCTGCTAAAGAAAGGAGTTTCACTAATTCAATTTGCATATTTTTATCATCTTCAATAATTAAAATCTTTTTCATAATTCACCCGTTCTTATTGTAATATAATTGTCTTTAAATAGCAAAAAAAGTTTTATACCTTGGCAAATAAAACTTTTTCTCCGTTATACTCTTTAACAATAAAGTAAAGAATAATTGCAATATAAACAATACTAGAAAAAAATAAAATCACTATTTGAGTAAGATTATAAATTCCATTATTAATATCTGTAAAAATCATCGTCATATTAAGAAATGGTACAAAAGCTAAAAGATTTGAAGTAGGCACATTAATCATAAAAGCGATCATTCCAGGAAAAAAGGAAATAAAAGTTAACGGTGTTAAAGCACTTTGTGCCTCTTTAAATGTCTTAGACTTACTAGCAATAGCAATACAAATACCACTAATAAAGAAAGAATAGACAACGATAATTCCAAGTCCGAGTAAAAGGGCTGGTACAGAATAAGCTAAGTCGGCATTGGCATAAACACTAAATACATCTTTAGAAAGAATTAATGTAATATAAGCAAGCAACAAACTTAATACTCCTGTAATAATGGAAGATAACGAAACACTGAAAAACTTTCCTAAAATAATGTCCCGACTTTTAATAGGAAAAGTAAGCAAAGTTTCTAAAGTTCCACGTTCTTTCTCACCCGCCGTTGCATCAGTCGCAGGATAAGTAGCCGACACAGTAATAGCCATAATGACAAATAAGAAAGCATAATTTTTTAAATAACTTGCAAAGTAAAAATCTTCCTCAGTTGCTTCTTCTGAAACCGTAATGATATTTAAAACTTCATCGGCATTCACCCCAGCCTGAGTTAAATAATTCTGTTGTAAAATTCGCTTATAATTTTCAAAATAACTATTAATAAAATTGGCTGCATACATACTAGCTTCGCTACTATTTGTATGAATAGTATAAGTAGTATTTTCTTTCGTCACATAAAGATAAACTTCATCTTGATCATAAGCTTTAATCACTTCTTCTTCACTACCCGTTACATAAAGAATGTCCATTTGTTCTAATAATTCTTTTTCAACATCACTTAATTCATAAGCAAACCCCATCTTATTATATTCAGTAATATCTGTACTTGACTGAGATTCAAACAAAAAAGACATCATCAAAATAAGAAACGGAATTAAAATTGGAATTACAAGCATCATCGCTAAAGATTTTTTATCTCGAAAAAGTTCCCGCAACTCCTTTTTTAAAATAATCCATAAATTACTCATCTTCACTACCTCCAATTAAAGAAAAAAAGGCATCTCGTAAATTTGTTGTATTTGTTTCTTTCTTGATTTCAGTTGGTGAAGCTAATTGTAATACTCGACCATGATGAATCATTAAAACTCGATCACAAATATTTTCAGCTTCCTCCATATAATGTGTCGAATAAAGAATCGTTTTTCCTTTTTTCTTTTCTTCTTTAATAAAATTTAAAATAATTTGACTTGAAATAATATCTAAGCCAGTCGTTGCCTCATCAAAAACATAATATTTAGGATTATGAATGAAACAACGTGCAATATTTACTCGCTGTGTTTGCCCTGTCGATAACTGTCCAATTTTTTGATAAAGAAAAGAATCTAATTGTAATTTTTGACTGATTCCTTTAATCTTACGATCAATTTCTTGCTTAGGCATTTGATAAATTTTACAACACATATCTAGTAACTCATAAGTCGTTAAAGTATCATAAAGTTTGGTATTACCAGATAAATAAGCTAATTGTTTTTTTATTAAAA
This sequence comes from uncultured Bacilli bacterium, assembly GCA_944332105.1. GTDB lineage: Bacteria > Bacillota_I > Bacilli_A > RF39 > UBA660 > Ventrenecus. The sequence continues at coordinate 2,416 of CALVJI010000037.1, read as the reverse complement.
TCTCATCTGTTTGATAACTTTTCCCATCAAACAAAATCTTTCCTTCAGTTGGCTGTAAAATGCCTGCAATCATGCGTAGCAAAGTCGTTTTTCCAGCCCCATTTGGTCCCAAAATACCAACGATCTCACCATCATGAGCTGCAAATGAAATATTTTCATCCGCATAAAATTCTTGTTTTTGTTTTTTTTCATTCCATTTCCAAAACTTCTTGGAAACATTATCAACCTGAATCATTTTCTATTTTTCCTTTCCTTTTACTATCCTATCACATTACCCCTCCCCACTGTCAATAAGGGAAATGCACTTTCCCAAAAAAACTCAAACACTTCTATCACTTATTGTATAAAAGAATATGCTGTTTGTCAAAAAGTCACTTAGGTATACTATAAGAAGCGATATCTACAGATTCAAGCACTAATAATTTTTGCTTTTTTAAAACACCACCATTATACCCCGTCAAACTATGATTCGTTCCAACCACTCGATGACATGGAATAATAATTGCAATTGGATTTTTGCCGATCGCTCCACCCACCGCCTGTGAAGACATAGTTTTTCTTTGCATTTTCTTTGCCACCTTTAAAGCAATATCTTTATAAGTAACTACTTTTCCATATGGAATTTCTAATAATTCCTGCCACACCAAATTTTGAAAAGGTGTCCCGTGAAAAGTGAGCGGAATTTCTTTACTGTCCACTTTTTCTTTCCGAAAATATCTATCTAACCAACTTTTAGTTTTTTGAAAAATCTCTAAATCATCTTTCTCTATAATTTCATCATTATCTTTATCTTTAAAATACGTTTGTCCTTCCAAAGCAATAACCGTAATTTTTTTACCATCACTTTCTAATAAAATCTTTCCTAAAAAAGATTCATAAATCGTTTTATATTTCATATTCCTACCCTTTCAAATTAAATAATATCCATGATGTAAATACTGAATAACCTTTAAAAGATCATCAAAACTTAAAGAAAGAGTTCGATCATTTCGATTCGGATGTACTAATATCTTTTTTCCTACTAAATCTTTATCAAGTAAAATAGTAACTAAATTTTGTTTATCATACAAAATCCCTAAAGGAGTAACACTTCCTTTTTCTAAGCCTAAAATATTTTGTAACTCCTCTTCACTCGCGAAAGATAAATGAGAAACTTGTAAAAATCGTGCTAAGAATTTTAAATCTGCCCGTTTATTCTCTTCTAAAACATACAAATAATAATGAGCCTTAGCTTTCAAAAAAAGATTTTTACACCCTATTCCTTGAATATCCAAATGTAATTTTTGCATTTCTAAAACAGTATAAACTTTGGGATGCCTTACTTCTTGATAAAAAATTTGTAAATTATCTAAAACTTCATATAAATCCATAAAACCTCACTCTACTTCTAATATACATATTTTCTTATCTTGATTCTTTTCTTTAATATACACTTGCATCATATCAAATCGATCCGTTTTAAAATTCTTTGGTTCAAAATTATAAGCAACATGAATTCTAAAAGTATCTTCATTATTCTTTAAAATAAATGGTTTATATTCTTCTAATGGCACTAATCTAGGTTTTAAACCATCTAAAGTACTATTATAAATCACATATTTTTTTCCACAATAAGTACACCGCGCTTCAACAACTATTTGTTGATTATACTTTTTTAGATTCACCATTCCAAATAATCCATTTTTTTGAATACCAGTATGATAAATTTTAAAAGTATCATTTTGACAATCACAAACTAGATCACTTTCTAACGAAAAATTTTCATTAGAAATCATATTTTTAAAATTAGAATCCAACCTCATAACTACTCTCCATTTTCTTCAATTAAACCATTTTGTTTAAAAATATCAATAATCATACTATATACAAGTTTTTTTCCTAAAAGTTCTCGAAATTTAGTTGTCTTCATCTTTCCTTCACTTCGCAATTTTTGTAATTCTCTTCTCAATCTTTCATATTCTTGTAAAATAGTCGTTAAAGACTTTTCAAACTTCTCTAATCTTTCCATTTTCTAACTCCCTTTCTATTTTATCATTGATTTATTATTTCTAAAAGCCTTTTATAAAGCCTTTTTTCTTAAAAAAATGCAATTTTTCTATTGTCAAATAAAATTTGTTATGATATCATTAAATTGCTTTAAAAAAGTTATGGCGAGATAGCTCAGCTGGCTAGAGCGATCGGTTCATACCCGATAGGTCGAGGGTTCGAATCCCCCTCTCGCTACCAATTTTGATTATTTTACTAGGTTTTAATCCTAGTTTTTTATTGGGAATATCTAAATAGGTATTCCCATCTTTTTTATTTTAAGAATAAATGATATAATTATCTAAACAGAACAATAAATAGTAATTTGAAAGTGAGTTGTTGAGATGGAAATATTAGAATATGGTAATCCAAAAAATGATAAAATTATTTT
>CALVJI010000036.1 GCA_944332105.1 uncultured Bacilli bacterium | reverse complement strand
GCAAGTAGTAAAATGCAAAAAAACTAGATTTTATCTAGGATTGCGAGGAATTTTATTTCAAAACTGTCAAACTAGGGCTTGAAAGAAAAATTCGGGAGCATTATGGTTTTATAAAAAGTGGTAAATCAGAAGAGTAGAATTTGTTTCCATGCTTTTGTCCTTGTAAAAATAAGAAATCTCATATATAATTGAGGTGTAGATATTGAATAATTCTAGTTATTTATCTATAAAATAGTAAGGAGAAAAGTTATATGAGAGAAATATTACCGATCCTCTTAACTTTACTTCTTGGGACTTCTGCAGGAATTGGTCTTACTGTTTTTATTGCTTATTTACGTGGGAACAGTATTGCCAATAAAGCTAATAAAATGATTGAAGATGCTAAAAAAGAAGCAGAGAAACAAAAACGTGATCGCATTTTAGAACTAAAAGAAGAAGGATATAAATTAAAACAAGAGGCTGAACGTGATATTAAAGAAAAGAAAGAAGAACTAAAAGTTACAGAAGACCGTTTATTACAAAGAGAGAATAGCTTGGATAAACGGGATGAAATGTTGCAAAAAAGAGAAGTAACATTAGAAGAAAAAGAAAATCATTTATTAGCTAGCCAAAAAGAATTACAGACCAAGAGTGAAAAAGTGGATGAAATGTTAAAAGAAGAAATGACGCGGTTAGAAAGTATCGCTAAGTTTTCTAAAGAAAAAGCGCATGACTTGATCATGAAACGAACAGAAGAAAAGATGGCACAAGAGTTGGCTTTGTTTATGAAAGAAAAAGAGCATGAAGCTAAGTTGACCGCTTCAGAAAATGCTAAAAATTTAATTGTGGAATCGATGCAAAGGTATGCAGAAGATGTAGCGACAGAGCAAACAGTTAGTACGATTAATTTACCAAATGATGATATGAAAGGTCGTTTAATTGGACGAGAAGGAAGAAATATTCGGACGATTGAAGCCGTGACTGGTGTTGATTTAATTATTGATGATACACCAGAGACTATTGTTATTTCTTCGTTTGATCCATTGCGGCGTGAAATAGCTAAAATTACCATTGAGACGTTAATTAAAGATGGACGAATTCATCCTTCAAGAATTGAAGAAATTTATGATAAAGTTTGTAAAGATATGAATAATAAAATTACGGAGTTAGGTAATCAGGCTTGCTATGATTTGGGACTTATTAAAGTAGATCCAGAATTGGTTTATTTGATTGGTAAGTTACATTTTCGGACAAGTTTTGGACAAAATGCTTTAAAACACTCTAAAGAGGTTGGTGAACTTTGTGGACTCATGGCTGCTGAACTTGGTGAGAATGTGATGCTTGCTAAACGTGCTGGTTTGTTACATGATATTGGAAAATCTATTGATTATGAAATGGAAGGTAGTCATGTTGAAATTGGTGTTGATATTGCTAAAAAATATCATGAAGATCCAATTGTTATTAATGCCATTGCTTCTCATCATGGTGATAACCCAGCAACCCATATTATTTCGGTTTTAGTTAATATTGCTGATACTTTATCGGCTGCACGACCTGGAGCGCGCAATGATTCACTTGATAATTACATGAAACGTTTAGAACAACTAGAAGAAATTGGCAACTCTTTTGAAGGAGTTGAGAAAACATTTGCGATGCAAGCAGGACGTGAGGTACGCGTAATGGTTAAACCAGAGGAAATTGATGACGTAACTGCTTATAAGATTGCACGAGAAATGAAAGAAAAAATTGAAAGTGAAATGCAATATCCTGGAACCATCAAAATTATTGTTATTCGAGAGTCTAGAGCGCAAGAAGAGGCAAAATAGAAGGAGGAAAAAGTTATGTGGGGAGATATTTTATTAGTAGTAATTGGTCTTATTATTGGCTTAATAATTGGCTTTTTTGTAGCCCGAACTATGATGAAAAAATATATGAAAAAAAATCCACCAATTAATGAAAAAATGATTGAAGTTATGATGAGTAGTATGGGAAGAAAGCCAAGTCAAAAACAAGTAAGACAAGTGATGAATCAAATGAATAAATATATGTAGAGAATGTTAAAAATATCTCTACTTTTTTTATTTAGACTAACCATGATAATAGCCCACCTTTAAATTAAGTGATTTGTTGACAATTGTTGACGTTTCAAAATTGCTCTTTGGCTTTTTTTTATGCGGAAACCTTGGTAAATAGAGGGATAAAATTGTCAAGATATATTTTCTGTTTTTTCTCATAAAATTTTAGAGGAAATGAAAAAATGGTTGACTTGCAACATTCTGTGTGATATCCTATTTTTAGTTAGAAAAGAATAAAAGGTGATTAGTGAAATGGATTTTTTAGAGAGTTTATATAGCATCGATAATTTTGGTATTTATTTATTTATTATAATTGGTTTATTAGTTGTTCTGTTTTTAGTTGTCTTGTTTTTTGGTAAAAAGGATCAAAAAAAGCGTAAAGAATTAGAAGAAAAATTGGAACAAACGAAAATTAGTTCTAAGGATGCTTTCGAAGAAGTTACACCAGTAACGCCAGTCGAGGTTCCAGAAGAACCAGTGGAAGTTAAAGAAGAGGAACCAGTTGTTCAACCACCTGAACCAACTGTTTTACCAACAACTAATGTTGTTTTGAATGACAATTTAGAAATGGTTTCTAATGAAACAGAGGAAACACAACCAGAACCTGCTAATAAAGAATTTGATTTTGATGCTTTAGCTGATGCTATTAATAAAGAATTATCTAGTATGGAAAAAAATACAGAAGAAGAGCCTGTTTTACAACCTGTGGTACCACCAGTTGTAGAACCAGTAGAGGAAACTCCTGTTCTTCCACAAGAAAAGGAACCAGAAATTGCTCCAGTTCTTGAGGAAAAGAAAGATGATGTTCGTCCAAAACCTGTAATGCCAGCAGTATTTAGTTCAGTTTATGTTAATCGTGAAAAAGAAGAACCTAAGAAAGAAGGAGAAATGCCTACGGAAGCACCAGCGCCAGTTCGGCCACAGTTCGAATTACCTAAAATGATGGATTTACCAAAAAAGGCTCATGATACAGAGCCAGTAGTGAAGCCAGTACTTGAAGAAAATACAGATGACGATATTATTTTTCGTTAAAAAAAGTTAAAGAAGTGTCTAAAGACGCTCTTTTTTTTCTTTTTTTTAAATATTATGCTATAATACGGATAGAAAGCGGGTTTTTACTATGAAACTGTTTAAACAAAGCGATAAATTAAATATCGAAGAAGTAAATGAGGTAGTTAGTTTAACAAAGCGAATTTTGCATTTGTTTTATGTTGCAATGATTATAGCTACTATTTTAATTGTAACGATCATTGTGCGTGAATGGGGTATTCTAAATTTTATTTTAAATGTTTTAGGTGTTCTAGCGCCTTTCTTCATTGGTTTTGTTTTAGCTTGGCTATTAAATCCGTTAGTTACTTCGATGGAAAAGAAAAAAATACCACGAGCAGTAGGAACTATTATTGTTTATGCAGTCTTGCTTCTTATTGTTCTAATTTTAGTTCGTTTCCTTATTCCGATTATTTATGAACAATTGCAAGTTTTGATTGCTAACTTGCCATCTATTTTTAGAGAATTTGAAACCTTTATCGATAGTCTATTTGCTAAATTTGGTGATATACAGGGGTTTGATTTGCAAAATTTAAAAAATTCTATTTTAGATACATTGACAGGATATTTAAATAATTTTATGGTTTCTGCACCAACCTTTATTATGAATTTTGCAGGTTCTTTGTTTTCAAGTATGGTTACGATTTGTTTTGGACTCGTGATTGGTATTTATATGCTTATTGATTTTGATGAAATTAATGGTCATTTGTTGCAACTTTTACCTAAAAAAAATCGCTTTGAAGCTTCTCTTTTAATTACAAATATTTCAACTGAAGTACGTAAGAGTGTCAATGGAACTTTATTTGTCGCGATTATGGTCTTTATATGCGATAGTATTGGCTTTTGGATTGTAGGTTTGCAAGCACCACTTTTATTTGGTTTATTATGTGGTATTACCGATTTAATTCCATATATTGGTCCTTACATTGGTGGCGCGGTTGCTGTTATTATTGGTTTTGCTCAGAGTCCGTTAGTTGGTTTTTTAACTTTGATTGTCGCGATTATTGTACAGTTAATTGAAAATAATATATTACAACCCGTAATTATGAGTAAAACAACAAAATTACATCCAGTTACGATTATTGTTGGCTTATTAATATTTGAATATTTCTTTGGTATCGTTGGTATGATTTTGGCAACTCCATGTATTGCTCTTGGAAAAGTTGTTTGGAAGTTTTTTAAAGAAAAATATAATTTATTTCGAGAAGATGAGGCGCCAGATATTCACATTAAAGAAAGTTAATAACTTGTCAAATGAATAAATTTTTGTTATTATTTAGAAAATCGTTGAATTAAGAAACGTGATTTTAGTATTTTTATAGAGAGTAGAAGTTGGGTGGAAAATCTACAAAAGAAAAAATCATGCTGCTGCTTAAGGAGATTTGTCGGGTAATTCCGTTATCGAAAGTAAGTTAAAGTAAGGATGGTACCGTCTATCAAATAGACTCCTTGGGTATCATCCTTTTTTTAGGAAGGAAAGGGAAAATGAAACTGATATTAATTGCTGGAAAAGCTAGAAGTGGTAAGACTAGCGCGGCACGATTTTTAAAAGAGATTTTAGAAGAGAAAAAGGAAAAAGTTGTCATTACGGAATATAGTAAATATATAAAGTTGTTTGCTAAAGATTTATTAGGTTGGGATATGGTAAGTGAACCGAAGCCTCGAGCATTTTTGCAAGATATGGGACATTTTGTTCGGCAGTTAAAGACAGATGTTTACTTTGTTGAGCGCATGAAAGAAGACTTGCAAATTTATAAACATTTTGTTGATGCAGTGATCATTAGTGATGTAAGAATGCCTCGAGAAATAGACGGGCTAGAGGAATTTAAACCACTTAAAATTCAAGTGATTAATGATTTGGCAAGTTATGATTTAACGGATAAAGAGGCAGAGCATGAAACAGAACATGCGTTAGATCATTATACTGATTTTGATTATGTTTTAAAAAATAAAACGGAAGAAGAAATGTATGAATTGTTAAAGCAAATTGTAAAGGAGAATGAGTTATGAAAATTAAAGATTTATTTATTGATTATTTTGTTAGTAAAGGACATAAGCAAATTCCAAGTGCTCCGTTGGTGCCTGAAAATGATCCATCAGTGTTATTTAATACAGCGGGAATGCAACCTTTGATTCCTTATTTAATGGGTGAGGAACATCCTTATGGAAAAAGATTGTGCGATTATCAAAAATGTGTGCGTTTAACGGATTTAGATGAAATTGGTGATAAGACCCATCATACCTTTTTTGAAATGCTTGGAAATTGGAGTTTGGGGGATTATTTTAAACAAGAAAGTATTGGTTATAGTTTTGAGTTTTTGACAAAAGTGTTAGAAATTCCAGTAGAAAGACTTGCAATTACTGTATATGAAGGTGATACACAAATTCCACGGGATGAAGTGTCAGCAGAGGCTTGGATAAATTTAGGGATTCCAAAAGAGCGAATTGCTTATTTAGGTCGTGAAGATAATTTTTGGATTCCAGGAGATGCTGGACCTTGTGGAGGAGATACAGAAATTTTTTATTGGCGAAGTGAAGATGAAGTTCCTAAAGCTTTTGATCCAAATGATGAAAGATGGGTTGAAATATGGAATAATGTCTTTATGGAATACTATCAAGATCATGAAGGAAATGTAACAGAATTAAAGCAAAAAAATGTTGATACAGGAATGGGACTTGAACGCATTTGCGCGGTGTTAGAGGGCGTTGATGATAATTACTTAACTAGCATTTGGCAGAGAATGCGTGAAAAATTAGAAAGTATTAGTGGCAAAAGTTATCAAGGTAATGAAGAAGCGATGCGCATTGTGTTAGATCACGTGCGGACAAGTGTGTTTATTGCTGCTGATCCAGCGCATATTCGGCCAAGTAATACAGATCAAGGTTATATTTTGCGACGTTTAATTCGAAGAGCTATTCGTTATGCACGGGTATTAGAAATGGATTTGCATAGTAACTTTTTAGAAGATTTAGCGTGTATTGTTATTGATGAGTATAAAAAGTATTATCATGAGTTAGAAGAAAATCAAGCTTTTGTAATTGATTGTTTGAAACAAGAGCAAATTAAATTTAGTCGGACTTTAGAAAAAGGTTTAAAAGTATTTGAAAAAGTATCTCAAAAGACTAATTTTATTGATGGAGAGACCGCTTTTCATTTATATGATACCTTTGGTTTTCCAATTGAATTAACCAAAGAAGAAGCTGAGTTACGGAATATGCAAGTTGATGAAGAAGGATTTAAAGTGAAGTTTAGTGAGCATCAAGAAAAATCAAGAACTGCTTCAAAAGGAAAATTTAAAGGTGGTTTGTCTGGAAATAGTGAGATGGAAACACGTTATCACACGGCAACTCATTTACTTAATGCTGCTTTAAAACAAGTGATTGGTCCAGAGGTTCATCAATTGGGCAGTAATATTACAGAAGAACGTTTACGCTTTGATTTTCCATGTGATCATAAATTGACAGAAGAAGAAAAAAACGCAGTTGAAGCCTTAGTTAATGAGTGGATAAAAGAAGAATTACCAGTAACAAAAGAGACGATGAGCAAAGAGAGTGCTTTACAAAGTGGAGCTGAATGCATGTTTGTTGACAAATATCCTGATGAAGTTACAGTGTATAGCATTGGTAATGTTTCAAAAGAACTTTGTGGAGGGCCACATGTTAAAAATACGAAAGAATTAGGTCATTTTAAGATAAAAAAAGAAGAATCTTCAAGTGCCGGAGTACGAAGAATTAAGGCAGTGTTAGAATAAAAAAAGAGAAAATTTGTTGTTCTTAAAAAAATTCCTTTTAATTTTTTAAAAAATAGGCTATAATATTATCAGAAAATAAGGTGGTAAGAATGGACCGGAAAGAAAGTAATTTGAGTTTTAAAAATATTTTTCGCCGCGAGATGAAGGTTGCGAGTTATGTTATCATTTGTTTGACTGTCGTTGTTTTGAGTTTGTCTTATGCCATGTTTTTTCAAGTGGAAGGAAATTCAAATAATCAGGTAGTTAAAGCGGGAAATTTAGTGTTTACTTATACTGAAGGAAACTTGATTGACGCTACGAATGAAAGCGATTGTTTTGTGCCTATGAGCAATGATCAAGCCAACCTTTATTTAGGAGTTTGTGATTATCAGTTTAGCGTACAAAATACCGGAAGTTTGAATGGGGCGTATTCATTACGAGTTTTTGCTAATTCAGGAAATACAATAACAAATGATAAAGTTAAAGTGATTTTAAGACAACAAGTAGGTGACCAATTTGAAGTAGTCGATGGTTATGAAAATGGTGTGACTTTAAGTACTTTAACTAATGGTGTGTTATTGACTGAAGAATCTATAACAGCAAATGATATTCGGGTATATAGTATTCAATTGTATGTTGATGAGGCTACATATGTGGCTAGTGATATCGGAAAGACTTTATCTTATAGTTTTGAAGGAACAGGTTTAGTAAATGAAGGATAAGAACATTGTATAAAATGTTCTTTTTTTGAGCATATTATTACTGGTGATTAAAATGTTAGAAAAGGAAATATTAATTAAACTATATCAAAATGTGGAAATGGGAATTATTGGTATCGAGGATATTGAAGATAAAGTAGAGTCACGCAGTTTATTGAAGCTTTTGTTAAAGCAAAAGGATGAGTATAGTCAGCTAAAAGAAAAGTTAGTAGAGTTATGTGCAAAGTATAATGTGCAGGATAAAGAAGTTAGTTCTATTGCTCATGTTAGTAGTCAAATGATGGTAACGATGAAAACAATGATGGATAAAAGTGATAGCCATATTGCTACAATGATGATGGAAGGAACAAATAAAGGATTAATTCAGTTGGAAAAACTTTTAAATAATTATCAAGGAAAAGATGAAGACTTAATAAAATTTATAGAAAATTTGTTAGTTTTTGAACAACAAAATAACGAGGAATTGAAAGTGTATTTATAAATTTCAATTTCTCTTTTTTTTAGCTTCAAAATTTGCTATACTTTTGATAGTAGAAAAGAGGAGTAGAAAATGAAAAAACGAATAACTTTGTCTATCCTCCTAACCAGTGTAGTTGTTCTGGGGGGTATAATAAGTAGAGAGCCTTTACAGAACAATGAAGGAACTTTAGCTATTTATGTTGAAGATGAGAAAGTAGAGAATATTCCATCAAATAGTGAGAATTATGTTTTTGATCATGCTGTTTGTACAGTTGGTGGAGAAGTTACGGATGAGGTAGAAATAACTTGGGATGATGAAGTATGGGCACCAGTGATTAAAAATTTAAAAGATCATAGTACAAAATGCAATCTTTATTTTGTAGAAGGAGAGGCAGATTTTAATTCATCTATACTTGCATGTAACGAAAGTAGTAATGCAGCTCAGTGTTTTTTAGACAATGCTTCTTTAAATACAGAAGAACTTGTTTTGGATGAAACCGTTGATAATAATTTACGATATATCGGAGCTGATCCTAATAATTATGTAACTTTCAATAATGAATCGTGGCGAATTATCGGTGTTATGAATAACATTGATGATGGGACAGGTGTACAAGAGAGTCGTTTAAAAATTATTCGTAATTCTTCGATTGGTAATTATAGTTGGAGTAATACCTATGGTAATAATAATTGGAGCATTTCTGAAATGCAGGAAGTTTTAAATAGTGGAGCATATTGGAATCGAACGACGGGAAATTGTCCATATGGAAATAATAATTTTACAAGTTGCAATTTTTCTACTAATGGTATGAGTGATGATGGTAAAAGATTTATAAAAGAGGCTAAATGGAACTTGGGAGGAATAAGTCAACGTAATGCAAACTCTTTGCTTGCGAATGACTTTTATTCTGCTGAACGAGGTGATGACGTTTATGAATTAAATGATGTGTCATGGATAGGAAATATTGCATTTCTTTATGTGAGTGATTATGCCTACGCCACTTCAGGAGATGAGACATTTAATAGGGAAAGTTGTTTAAATACAGTGCTATATAATTGGAGTGGTAGCAGTTCATGTTATTTAAATAATTGGCTATATTCACCTACTACTTCTAAATGGACTTTAAATGTTCCGTCCAACAGTTCGCTTAATGCCTTTCTTATTGATACTTTTGATGCTTTTACTTTATATTCACCCGTGTCTTCTTATGCAGTTTATCCTGTGACATATTTAAGAGCAGACGTTAAAATTACTTCCGGAACAGGATCGGCTAGTGATCCGTATATTTTATCTATTGAATAAGTATTTCTTACAAATTTGTCATCTCTTTTAGCTTGTGTTTTTTATAGAGTGTATGGTAAAATGTGGTTTGTAGGGTGAAAGTTATATGGAACAATTTAAAAAATATCTGCCTAATATTTTGACAGCTAGTCGTATTTTGTTTACACCAATTGTTATTTTTTTAGGGATTACAAATCATTATAAAATATTAATTGCTGTGGCGATTGTCATTGCTTTTACAGACTTTTTAGATGGGTACTTGGCTCGTAAGTGGAATGTGGTCAGTGAGCTTGGCGCGAGGTTAGATGTTATTGGCGATAAAATGCTCGCGATTGGTTTACTCATTATTTTAATTATAAAAAATCAAGCGTTTTTTTATGTCCTTGTATTAGAGTGTTTAATTAGTGTCTTGAATTTATATTTTTATTTTCGTAAAGGTATTGCTATTTCTTTATTAGTTGGAAAATTTAAAACGTGGATTATATTTATTACAATTATTTTAGGTTTTGTAGGGTTAGTGATACCAGTTATTTCTAATTATGTTAATATTTTAGTATATGCAACTGTAGTATTGCAGATTATTACGATTATTTCTTACTTGGTATATTTAATTAAAGCTCCAAGTCAAAAAAAAAAATTAAATGAAAATTATCGAGAATATTATCGAATTGTTAGACCGATTATTTTAGCAAGGGAGATGCAGAAAAGAAAAGAGTATCCTCATCATATTAATGAATCTGTTTATGCGCATGTATTACGAGTTTCTTTTGATTGTTATAGAATTGGTAAAGCTTTACGTTTAGATTATAAAAGTTTGGCTATTGCTGGTTTATTGCATGATTTTTATCGTAAGCCTTGGCAATATTGTGAAGAGAAGAAACCTTTTTTGCAAAAGCATGCTTTTACTCATGCTAAAGAAGCAGTTCTTCATTCTAAAGAAATTTTTGGAACTGAGATTGTAACACCTAAAGTAGAACAAATTATGATTACACATATGTTTCCTATAAACAAAAGATTTCCACGAAGTAGAGAAGCGTGGTTGTTAACTTTAGTAGATAAAGCGGATTCAATTGATTTTATTTTACATCCAATTGTTTTGTTTAAAATTTTTTGCCATAAGGAATATCAACAAACAAGAAAAGAGGTTAAAAAGAAAATTCAAGCTAAAATTCAAGAGTTAGAAAATGAAGAACAACAGAAAATGAAGAAAAAA
>CALVJI010000035.1 GCA_944332105.1 uncultured Bacilli bacterium | reverse complement strand
TGGTAATATGCGTTTAGAAGTAAATTTGTATAATATTTTGTTGATGATTGGAGCGACATTTCTTTTTAGTCTGATTTTAGTGCCTATTTGTAAAAAGATAGCTTTTCATATAGGCGCGATTGACTATCCAAATAAAAGACGTTTAAATAAAGTGCCAATGCCAACGATTGGTGGGTTAGCCGTTTTTATTTCTTTTTTACTTGGATATATGATTTTTGGGCGTGGAACAACGGAAATGATCTCTATTTTAATTGCGAGTTTTATCATTTTATTGGTGGGACTTATTGATGATATCAAACCTATCAGTGCTAAGTATCAGTTGATTGGTCAGATCACGGCTGTTCTCATTATTATTCTTTATGGAAAAATTACGATTGATGAAGTGACAATTTTAGGAGCTCATTTGGTTTTTCCAACACCTTTAAATTATTTAATTACTTTAATTTTTATGGTAGGTATTATTAATGCTATTGATTTATCTGATGGTATGGATGGTTTGAGTAGTGGTATTTGTATCATTTATTTTCTTACTATTACGGTTATCGCCTCAATTATTGGAGGCGGAAAGCTCGGCAATATGGATACAACTATTGCGATTTTGATGATTGGTTCTTTGCTAGGCTTTTTGGTTTATAATTTTCCACCAGCTAAGATTTATGTAGGAGATTCGGGTAGTAATTTTATGGGACTGATGGTCGCGACTACTGCTTTATATGGTTTTAAACTCGCGACTTTTACATCGTTATTAATTCCTTTAGCTATTTTAGCAACACCGATTATTGATGTCTTGTTTTCAATTATTCGTCGGAGTCTAAAAAAACAAAATCCTTTTACCAATCCAGATAAGGATCATTTACATCATCAACTCTTAAAAATGAAATTTTCAACAAAAACTTCTTTACTCATCATTTACACGATTAATTTATGTTTTTCAGCAGTTTCTATTTTATATGCGTTAGGTGATATTACTTATGCTCTTATTTTATATTTTGCTTTAATGCTTGTATTTTTGTTTATCGTTTTAAAAACGGATATTCTATTTCCTAAAGAAAAGCGGGGGAAGAAGAAATGAAAAAAGAAAAAATTGGCGAGATTGTTCGTTATTTAATTGTCGGTGTTTTGACGACTGTAGTTAGTTTAGCTATTTATTATGGACTTGTATTTACTCTTTTAGATCCGACGAATCCGACTGAGTTACAAATTGCCAATATTACTAGTTGGATCGGCTCTGTATTGTTTGCTTATGTAACGAATCGTCTTTTTGTTTTTAAAAGTAATAATCCTCATAAATTAAAAGAGGCGACGCATTTTTTTGGTTCACGTTTAATTACGCTTTTTCTTGATATGGCGATTATGTTTCTAGGTGTTACATGGCTTAAGCAAAATGATAAGTTGATCAAATTATTTAGTCAAGTTGTGGTTATTGTTTTAAATTATGTATTTAGCAAACTTTTTGTTTTTACGACGAATAAAAAGGAGAATGCTCGAAAACAAGCAATTGCAGAGTGGGTATTATTTCTTTTTCTTTTATTCATTCCAGTTGTAGATTTGATTTATAGTTTTCCTTTTTATCAAGAATATACTTTTTGGGGGAGCGCTATTTTAAAAGGAGCTATTTTAGTAGGCGCGATTCTATATTTATGGCGAATGAAGAAGCATCGGGCATTTTTAAGTATATGTATGGGTTTTCTTTTTCTAAATCTTTTATATACTTATTGTAAAGGACTTGATATTTTATCTCATCTTGTATTTTTGTTAGAAGCTCTTTATTTACCTATTTTAGTATTTTTCTTTTTACAAATTAAAAATCAGAGAATTACGCAGAATTTTTACTATTCGTTATTTGTGTTTTATGCTTTTGCGTTTTTAATTCCTTGGTTTTGTTTTCCAGATTCTTTTAGTAAGAATGAATTTATTAGCATTTTAGCTTGCTTGCTTCCAATTACTTTGGATGTGTTAAGGAAACATCAAAATTATTTTACTAAAATCGTGGGAACTTTACTTATTATCCTTTTTATTTTCTTGTATCAATCGCCAATACTTGCCGTGGTATTTGTGCTTACTCTGTTCTATTTTCTATGGGATTATCGAAAGGAATTATTTAGTCATAAAATAATGACGTCTATAACAATTTTGTTGATTATTTTAGTTGGTATTTATCCTCTATGGTATTATGCTCAGGAGTTTATGCCTTTAATAGGTGAAAAAGTTATGTATATTACAAGAACAAATGAGTTATTTTTGCATAGTAATATAGATGAGCAGATTTTTGGTATATTGGGTATTTATCCTGTTTATTATTTAAAAACTTCAGTAGATCTTTTAGATATCTTTTATGGACTTGGATATGTAGGAGGTATTTTATATATCTTACTTGCTGATTATGCGATTAGTAAGCTTGAGTTAAAAAAGACGTATTTATTTACTTTTTTTCTGATGATCATTCTTTCTTTTATCACTGGATCTATTTTAATGAATCCAACTGTTATTTTATTTCTTACTTCAATGCTTACAGCATCTAAAAATGAAGAGAAAAAAAAGATTTTGTTAGTTTCTAATATGTATCCTTCTAAAAAATATAAACATTATGGTTCTTTTGTAAAAAATGTAGGTGAGGAACTAGAAAAGATGGGGTATCAAGTGGATAAATGTGTCATTTATAAACAGGATATTTACTTATTAAAAATCTTTAGTTATCTTCGTTTTATGGTTGGAACGATGATGAAATCTATCTTTATTTCTTATGATATATTTTATGTGCATTTTATTTCACATTCTACTTTTCCTGTTTTAGTTGCCAAAAAAACTGGAAAAACTAAATTAATATTGAATGTTCATGGAAATGATATCGTGCCAGATACTGAAGCAGATATAAAAAATGTAGGACGTAGTAAAAGAGTTTTGCCTTTTGCCGATGTTGTAGTTGCGCCTTCCTTATATTTTAAAGAAGTTTTACTAAATGAGTATCATGTTTCGGAAGAAAAAATATCTATTTATCCATCCGGTGGAGTTAATTTAAAGGTGTTTTATGATAGTGATCAGCAGGAGTGTTTGGAAAAACTTCAGTTAGATAAAAAATATATGTATATTGGAATGGTGAGTCGTATTGAGAAAGATAAGGGTTGGGATACTTTGCTTGATGCACTTCATCGGTTAGAAAAAGAAAGTTTTATGAAAAAAGTAAAAGTTTTAATTGTTGGTACTGGTGATGAACAAGGAGCGTTTGATGAAATGATCCATCAATATCATTTGGAAGATAAAATTCAGCAAGTAAATTTTGTGGATCAGAAAGATTTAGTTTTCTATTATAATGCTTTTGATGTCTTTGTTTTTCCAACCAAGAGAAAGAGTGATTCTTTAGGCTTAGTTGGCTTGGAAGCTATGGCTTGTAAAACGCCTTTAATCGCGTGTGATTTGTATGGGCCAAAAGAATATGTGAAAAATAAAGTTAATGCTTTAACTTATCATGATATAAAGGACGGTCAAGAATTGGCAACTAAAATTAAAGAATTTATGGGAATGCGTGAAGCAGCAAAAAAGAAAATTGTTGAACAAGGATATATTACAGCTACAAAGTATGATGTTACAAAAATTCATGATAAATTAGTAGCTATTTTTGGCGAAAAAAAAGAAGATTAGGTTTTTGAAATCTTAATCTTCTTTTAGTATTATTAATGTTTTTTCTTTTCCATATAATGAATAATTCTCGAGAGCTTTTTGATTCACAAATTTTTCAAAAGTTAAAGAATCAAAATGTAAAATTAAAGAAATAAACTCAGGAATATCAAGAAAATTAAAGAAACCATCACTATAAACAATTACCGTGTCATCATCATGTAAAGGAAAAGTTCCTTCACGAATGAAAGATTCGGCACTTTTCTCGCCTGTTAAAGCTCCATAAGAAACACATTTTCCATCGTGTATCATCATTAAGTTATTTCGATAATCTCTTCTTGTAATTATTCTTGAACGATCATCTGTCCATGGATATGGAATAGTGTTTAAAAAAGGTCTAGTAATTTTTTCTAATTCATCTTCTGTTTGAAATATTTTCTTTCCATTCTTGTCATATACAATGATTCCACAATCTCAGATATAAGAATAATATAAAATATGGTCTTTGATGAAAGAAGCAGAAGCTACTGTTCCATAATAATCATTTTGTAAATAGTCACATTTTAAAATATATTTTTCATTCAGTTTTCGAATATTTTCATTAGCTAAAATCATTATTTCTTTTAAATTCCCTTTAAAATTTTTTTGAAAAGTATTTGTTACTTCTTTGGCTGCTAGCATGGCTCCGCTTGGTTTTGGGTAGCATTTAATTTTTTTTGATATATTTTTTGAAGCTTCTTCAAAGCTAATTCCGATGGAATCTCTAGTAATTCCATCTGCTACAACGGCAACTTCTTTGTTTGCAAAATATTGATCTTCTCTAGGGAAATTCTTGTCATATTTTTCAGTCAAAGTATTATCAAAAGTATTGTTGTAAATAATTCTCATTTCTATCACCATATCAAAAATATAGCATAATTTGTTTTATTTTTGGGTAAAATATACGATAGAAGTCACAATTCGACAAAAGAAGTCAAAACATGTCAAAATCTTCTCTTACTAATCATACTATAAAAACAGCAGTGATGGAAAGAAATCAAAGAAATATTCATGTAAGAAGAAAAGTATTGGATGCTATTTTGTATACAGATCAAGGATTAATTGGAATAGAAATGAATGCAAGTTATAAAAGATATTTACTTATACGAAATACAGCCTTTGCTTTTCATTTATATTCACATTATACATATCGTGGTAAAGAATAGTATGGTTTAGGAAAAACCTAAATTTTAAATGAATCTTAATTATTATCTAAGTGAAAACTCAAATCTTCACTTTTTTTGTACTACTCACAAAACTGTAACTATAACTCATTTAAAAATAGTAAAAATGTTTATCTTTTCTTAAAAATTAGGTATAATAAATTTAAGAAAGAGGAACACATGAAAACAGGAATAGTTATTTTAAATTATAATGATTATGAAAATACCATTAAAATGCTTAATCAAATAAAAGATTATAGTTGCTTATCTAAAATTGTTGTGGTTGATAATTGTAGTACTGATGATTCTGTTTCAAAGTTAAAAGAATATGAGAATAAAAAAATTATTCTTTTAGAAGCTTCTAAGAATTTGGGATATGCTGCAGGAAATAATTTAGGCTTAAAATATTTAGAAGAAAACACAAGCTGTGAAATTGCTGTTATTTCGAATCCCGATGTCATTGTTTTAGAAAGTGTTTTAAAGGAACTTATACATGATATGAAAACGCATGATGAAATTGCTTTTTTAGGGCCAAAAATTTTAGAAAATGGTCATATTTCTAAGGGATGGAAATTTCCAACATTTTTTTCAGAACTTATTTCCAATATTAATTTTTTTGGAAAGTATAGTCATAAACTTTTAAAATATAAAGAAGAGTATTATCAAGAAAAATTAACCGAAGTTGATGTTATTCATGGGTGTTTCTTTTTAGGAAGAATAAAGAGTTTTAAGAAAATTCATTATTTTGATCCGCATACTTTCTTGTATTATGAAGAAAATATTTTGGCTCATAAAGCGCGAGAGAAGCATTTAAAGTTTTATGTGGATACTACCTTAAGTGTTACTCATGCTTGTTCACAAAGTGTGGATAAAAGTTTAAAAAAAGTAAAAAAATACAAAGCTTTAAAGGCTAGTCAAAAATATTATTTGAAAAAGTATATGCAAGTCAACTTTTTAGAATATGGGCTTATTCGTTTGTTTTATTATATTAGTTTGTTTTTCTGTTATATTACTTTTTGGATCTAGGGGGTTAGAATATGCAAAAAAATATCATTATTATTGGATCACGAGGATATAAATATCCTTATGGAGGATGGGAAACCTTTGTTACGAATTTGGTTGCAAATAAAGCTGATGTAGATACAAAATATTTTATTCCTAATTTGACCCACGATAAAGAATTGGATCAAAAAATCGTAGAAGTGGATGGTGTTACATGTCCATATATTTATGTGCCTAAGCAAGGGTTTGTAACCATGTTTACTTTTACGATTAAAGCGATTCGTTATTTTATAAAGTATTTAAAACAAAACAAAATGAAAAATACTATTTTGATGGTTTTGGGCTGTAAAGTGGGACCAATATTTCCTTTTTGGTTACCTAAATTACATCGATTAGGTGTGAAAGTAATTATTAATCCTGATGGTTTGGAATGGAAAAGAGAGAAGTGGGCTTGGTGGATCAAACAATGTTTTAAAATTAGTGAACGTTTTAGTATCAAATATAGTGATTATTGTGTATGTGATTCTATAGCTATTTTAGAATATGTAAATCATAAATATCAAAAATATCAAACACCGGCGACTTTCATTGCCTATGGTGCCTATGAAAATATGAAACCACATAAGACAAAGATTGTGAAACAACTATGGGATACTTATCATATTCAAGCGAAAAATTATTATTTAATTGTCGGTCGTTTTATTCCGGAAAATAATTATGAAGTCATGATTAAAGAATTTATGAAAAGTAAGACAAAGAAAGATTTAGTCATTATCTGTAATTTAGAAAAAAACAAATTTTATCAACAATTACAAGAAAGTACGAATTTTGAAAGTGATAAGCGAATTAAATTTATTGGTTCAGTGTATGATGAGGAAAGTCTGCTTTATTTTAGAGTTCATGCTTATGCTTATATTCATGGTCATTCAGCTGGAGGGACTAATCCGTCTCTTTTAGAAGCAATGGCTAACACTGATATTAATATTTTGTATGATGTGGCTTATAATAGAGAAGTTGGAGAAGATAGTTGTTTTTATTTTACTAAGGATGAAAATTCTTTAAAGAAAGTGATTCAAAAGGTTGAAAAACTCTCTTTAAAAGAACAAAAAGAATATGGACATAATGCAAAAAATAGAATTCATGAAGCTTATACTTGGCAATATGTCGATAAGCAATATCAACAATTATTTCTAAAATTGATAAATGAAAATGAAAGAAAGTAGAGAGAAGAATGAATTATGATTTTCATGAACAATTAGAAAGATATATGAAGGAAAGGAATGTTACAGATGAGAATGAAGCTCAAAAAGTACTTGATGAGTTTATAGAAAAGTATAATAATAAAGAGCTTGAATCTCTTGATACACCTATGAGCAAGGCATATGATCTTTTGGAAGAAGCAGAGAGAGCAACTTCTATTAAAAGTTGTGGAAGATGAGAAAAAAAGATTAGAAAAAGAAGAATATTTTACTAAAGAAAATATTGGACATTTTTATGGTATTTTTGAAACGCGACCTTTTATGAAAGCATTGCAAGCTTTAACTGTTCTTTACTTACAGTCTGGCAAATACCAGAAAGCTCTTCTAGTAGCAAAAGAAATGATTCGTTTAAATGAAAATGATAACTTAGGTGCACGTTTCTTACTTTTTGGTTTATATGCCTTTATGGAAGATGAGAAAGCTTTGGATTCTTTAAAAGAAAAATATGAATATGAAGACTTGCACTCATTGGTAGCTTATTTGGCATTAGCTTTTAAAAAAAGTGAATATGAAAAAGCTAAAACTTATTTGGCAAAAATTAAGAAAGTTAATAAAAATCTTATCAAATATTTTCAAAAGAAAAATTTGTCTTCAGATGTGAGTCCTGGTTATTATCGTCCTGGTGATGCTTCAGAGGTATATGTACTTGTAACTGAATTCGGCTTTTTATTTGACAGTACACCTTTGTTAGCCGAATATATTGCTCGTGAAGGAAAGATTTAAAGTCCTTTACAATTAAGATAAGGTATGATAAAATCTAACTGACTTTTTACTTATTAGGACAATTTTATTTTTGACAGGAAGGAACTCGTTTACGCGGGTTTTTTTGTCGTTTGCAAAAAAGGAGGGAAGAAAGTTGGAAAGAAAAGAAATTTTAAAAGAAGAACACTATTTAGAGACTGTGTGTGCTTTTTTAAATCAAAAAGTACAAGAGATGAGTACTAAGATTTTTAAAAGTCAGGAAGATATTCAAGCTTTTAGAAAGTATGTATGGGAAAATAAGGGCGATATGGACGTGGCTGAGCTAACAAGTGTGCGGACATCGAGTGAAATGGAAGCTAAATTATTGTTAGAAGAAAGAAAGTATTTTAAAAAGTTGATGCGTATTCAGCCTTCGCCTTACTTTGCTTCTATTATATTTAAAGAGGAAAATGGGGAAGCGAAAACGATTTATATTGGTTTAACTTATTTAAAAAAAGATGAAGTTGCAAATTATATTTATGATTGGCGAGCACCTATTTGTAGTTTATTTTATGATTATGAAGTAGGAAAGTGTTCTTTTCTAGCACCAGAAGGCTTCATTAAAGGCAATCTAGAGCGAAAAAGACAATATAAAATTGAAGAACAGAAGTTAAAAAGAGTTTTTGATAATTCTTTAAATATCAATGATGAAGTGTTACAAGAAGTTTTAGCAGAAAATTCTAATGAGAAGATGAAAAATATTGTAAATACGATTCAACAAGAACAAAATGCGGTGATTCGAAATGTTCGCGATAAAAATTTAATTGTACAAGGAATTGCTAGTTCGGGAAAAACAAGTGTTGCATTGCATCGAATTGCTTTTTTACTTTATAAAATTCCTAATTTGACTAGTGAAAAGATCTTGATTTTTTCACCTAATCAAATTTTTACAGAATATATTTCCAACGTTTTACCTGAATTAGGTGAAGAAAATACTTTACAAACTACTTTTCATGATTATTTAAATAAAATTATTAAAGAATATAAAAGTGTAGAGTCTTTCATGCATTTTTTGGGACGGTTTTATCAAGGAGAAGAAAAAAATAAACGATTAATCGAATATAAACAAAGTGAAGAGATTATACGTGATCTAGAAGCATATGTAAAAGATTTAGAAAATACACTTGTTTTTAAAAAAGATATTGTAGAAAATCATGTATTTGAATATTCTAAGGAAGAGTTAAATCAAATGTTTCATCATCGTTATCAAGGTATTCCTCTTTTTGAAAGACTGCGAATGATGGCTGAAAAATTAAGTGAAAATAATTATAATGGTAGTATAAAGAAAGCAAAAACGTATCATAAACTTTTTTTAGAAAGTTTAGAAATAAAAAAAGATTATATTTATTTTTTAAGTGATTTTTTTCGAAGTTTTTATTTTAAAGAGAGGGTAACAGAAGAGGAAATAAAGTGTTTAAAAAACAAACAGATAATTACTTATGAAAACGCTTTATTATTTGTGTATTTAAAAGGATTATTAGAAGGTTTTATGTATGATAGATATGTAGAGCAGGTAGTTATTGATGAGGCTCAGGATTATAATTTTTTACAATATAAAATTTTAAGTAAGATTTTTAAAAGAGCTAATTTTACAATACTAGGGGATATTAATCAAAATATTAATCCGTTTTATCATTATGAAACTTTAGAGAAACTAGAAGAATTGTGGCCTAGTAAGTATATTGAACTTAATAAAACTTATCGTTTTAGTGAAGAAATTATAGCGTATACCAATCAAATTTTACATTTATCTCATGTCAGTGCGATTCGTAAAGAAAATAAAGTACCAGTGTTAACTCATTGTCAAGATAATTTAGAATCAGACGTAAACACTTTACAAGAAAAATATAAAAATATGGCCATTGTAACTAAAGATGAAAACACTGCGAGAAGGGTATATGATAAGATTAAAGAGCAATTTTCTATTTCTTTAATTCAAGCCCAGACTACTTCATTTAATAAGGATTTACTTATCATTCCAGCTTATTTAGCAAAGGGATTAGAGTTTGATAGTGTGATTGTTTATCAAGATGAAACCTCTTTTTATACAAAGAAAGAAAAGAATTTATTTTATGTAGCATGTACAAGAGCTCAACATGAACTTATTGTTTATGAACCATTAAAAAAGATTGAAAACTCTATTTGATTTTCAATCTTTTTTGGTAATAATTCTTTAAGAATTTTCATCTTTAGTTAAGCCAGTTACCTCAACAATCTCATCCAAAGATAATTTGTTTAAAAGTTTTTCAGCAATAGCAGCCTTTGCACCTAGAATCTTTCCTTCTTCGTATCCAATTGCTCTTCCTTCATCAAACCATTTTCTTTGAAAACTTTTCATCTCTTTGATCTCTTCAACATTCAATAATTCTTTAATTCTACTAATCTGATCCATTGTTATTTTGTCTCCTTTCAAAAATTTCTTGTTTATAGTTTAGAGAATGTTCAACAAAAAAGAAAGATTGTTTTATAATCCTTCGATTTCTTGTTTAGTTAAACCAGTATAAGAAATGATTTTTTCTATCTTCTCACCAGCTTTAAGCATTGTCTTAGCAATAGAAATTTTTTCTTCTTGTTTGCCATTGTCAAAACCTTCAGCCCGACCTTCATCCAACCACTTGCTTTGAAAACTTTTCATCTCTTTGATTTCTTCATCATTTATAAACTTTTTAATCGTATTAACCATGTCCATTAATATCTCACTTCCTTCCGCGATTTGTTCTCTTTCTTCATGGGTTGTTGCTTTGATTATTAAAAATATTTTCTCTAACAGATTACTTTCACCCACAGTATAACTGTTGACTTCTAGTTTGTCAAGATTGTA
>CALVJI010000034.1 GCA_944332105.1 uncultured Bacilli bacterium | reverse complement strand
AGATGTATGGTCGTTGTAATTTCGATTTACTCCGTCTTAAAATTTTAGCTTAATTCAACTAACTTGGAGAAGAACCACTTTATTTTACACTCTCAATTTAATAACATTTTAACTTGAAAGGAGCTATGTTTTTAATAGCTCTAAAGATGATTTGAATAAACATAATAAAATTATAATTTTTGTTTATTTCTTACTCGTACTTTGCCTCTAATATTATTTCTAACTATTAACATTCTAGAAATAATATGAAACCAATTTATTATTTCTTCTTGACTGTTACAAGGTATTTTTATTAAATTTCCAGAAAAATATAATGCCTCTTTTTCATTACTACAATGTATTCTTATAGATGACTCTTTTCCTTTCTCGCTTGTAATTTTCCAACTATTTTTATCATATATTATTACAATTGGTTGTTACTGTTGTTGTATTTTCTTTCGTCATACATTTTGTAATTACAATAAAATTAAATTTTCTAACTTTCGGATTTGGATGAAATAACAGTTTATAAAACTCAAAATTTTGTATGCTAGTCATTGCAAGTGGAAAATCGTAAAAATCATTATAATCTTGCATATTATATTCCACGTTATTCGTTAAATTCCTCATTTCTTGGAAATTATTATAACTCATATTTATATTTTTGTGTTAAAAAATTATTAGTTTTGAAATTTATCTGATTATTTAATATTTAAAAGTTTTAAATTAGCTAGTCTCTCGCACTAGATTGATAGTACTCGGACATGGCCAGTTGCAAAAGTAAATTCTAGTTTGAAGGGGTAAATTCAATAGATATTATTTTTACGGAGTTGTTCCAGTACAGTGGAATAACTTTACAAAAAGCGTATATAATAGTATAATATAAAAGAGGTGATTTATAATGCTTATTAGGGAAAAGTATTTATCAAAAATTCGAGGCTTTTATCATACTGAATCATTAATAAAGATAATATATGGAATGAGAAGAAGTGGAAAGTCAGTTATTTTAAATCAAATAGTGGATGAAATTGTTGAGTTAGGTATTAATAAGGAGAATATTATTTATATTAATTTTGAATCTCTAAAATATGATTTTATAAAAAATGCAAGAGATTTATATAATTATATTGAATCGTTAAAAATAAATAAAAATAAGTATTATGTTTTTTTAGATGAAATACAAAAGGTTGAAGAATTCGAAAAAGGTATAAATTCACTTAGAATAACAGATAATTATAGTATCTTTATTACCGGTTCAAATAGTAGAATGACTTTGCTTGAGCTATCAACTGATTTATCTGGCAGATATGTTAGTTTTAGAATAAATCCATTATCTTTTAAGGAAATTGTTGAATTAACAAATACAAAAGAAAAAGATTATGAGAATTTATTATATGATGTTTTTAAATGGGGTGGGCTCCCTCAAAGATTTTTATTTACTAATGATGAAGATAAAATAAGCTATTTATCTAGCGTATACGATTCAATTATTTTAAAAGATATTGTGGAAAGACTCGGAATAAAGGATATAGCATCTTTTAATAAAGTGCTTCAATATATGTTAGATACTGAAACTAGAGAGTTTTCAAGGTATAATGCTATTGAATATTTAAAAAAAGAATATCATGAAATAGCTAATGATACGTTATATAATTATTTAGAGGCCTTTTCTTCTACATTCATTATGAACAAAGTTTATAGGTATGATATTCATGGAAAAAATGTTTTAAAAACATTAAATAAATATTATGTAAATGATTTAGGAATTAAACAAATTAAAACAAATAACGAGGAAATTAATTATTCAGTAGCTTTAGAAAATATTGTATATAATGATTTAATAGGAAAAGATTATAAAGTGTTTATAGGTAAAACTAAAAAAGGTGAAATTGATTTTATTGCTTCAAAAAATAATAAATTTAAATATATCCAAGTATGTTTTGATTTATCAGACGAAAACACAAGAATTAGAGAATTTAGTGCCTTTGATAGTATAAATGATAATAACAAATATATAATAACTTTAACTAAAAAAGACTATTCTACCAATGATGTTAAACAAATAAATATTTTTGATTTTTTAATGAATGATGAATTTTAAAATAATAATCTCAATATAAAAATTTAGTTTTATTTATAAAGGTATTTAGAAAAAGAAAAATGAAGTAATAGAAACAGGATTTTGATACGTTTTATGAAATCTGTAATATATATGCTTATTTTTCATAATAACAATCATTCCTTTCTTTTATAATAAGCATCATCAATTTTGTTATTATAATCATTTGAACAATTAAATTCTAGTTTTAATTTTGTAGAGGTAAATTCAATAGATATTATTTTTGGACTAGAATTTACTTTTACAATTAATATAATTATACATTTTCGAGTAACAATAGAAAACACAATAGAAAACGACCTTGTCAAAGAGTCGTTTTTATGTTATTATGTATATGGATGAAGAAAACTTCATAAAATAAAAAAGGAACATTCAATATTGCTGTGTTGAGTGTTACCCTATAGTTTGTGTAACACCTAATTCAAAGCTTGAGTTAGGTGCACTTTTATTTTAGGATTACAAAAAGTAATGCTATAAGTAAAAGGATGATAATGATTAAAGAAAAGATCAAAAAATCTTTCTTACTCACAAGCATCACCTCCCATCTACAAAGACAGAGGTAGCACCCAACTATTAAATGTTCCTGAATTAATTATAGCAAACATTTGTTCTTGAAACAATAATTTATAATAAATTTATGACAATTTAGAAAACGCACTTGTGTAATAACATAATCATTATACGTGTGATAGTAGAAATTTTTATTCTGCTATTTTTAAATAATTCCAAATAAATTATATGATAGATATTAGCAAACTGGAAAAAGGCATTTACAATTCCAGAAAAAGCAGCAAAATATTTAAATAAAACATTTATATTTTTAATCAATGATGAAGAAATCAAATATAATAATATACTTTTATAATTATGAATTGTACATTATAGAAAATTTATTCATTCCTAAAACAATAAAAAAAAACTTTAGCTAAAAGATATATAGAGTGTCTATTAAGAATAAGAGGCGATTGAAATGAGAAAAATACCTACTGATAATTATATTAATTTCGCGTTAATAGGAAACAATGTTTACGATATATTGTTTATGAAGTATCTATTTTTGTCACAAAATGTGAGCGCCTCTTATTGTGATAAATTCAGAATTGATGATAAAGAAAAAGAAGATAGACTAAGAAATATTGCTTATTATTTTGGCACAAAAGCTCCAGTATTAATAGACGATAAAGGATTAAGAAAAATATTTGATAAAAATGGAATACCTAGAACATTCGATTCACCTAATTTATCTTCAAAATCAAAGAAGAAAAAGGAGAAATACAATTCACCGATTATGGTGTCAGTGGAATTATCATTTTTAACTTAAGTCGTGATGTAAAAAAGAGTCTTATGGCTCACCAAAAAGTAGAAATTATCATTAATTTTTTACCATTTTTGTCAAAAGAAAAAATTCTTCCTTTTTTAGAAAAGCGCAACGAAAAATTAGCAGATCAAACGCTTGAAGAGATGCTAGAAGGTTTAGTAAACTATAAATTAATTCCCATTCTATTAAAAAAAGCCCATGTAAAAAACACTCAAAAATGGCAAGATTGTTCTTTAAAAGAAAAAGAAAACTTAAGTAATTCTTTAGGTCATTTTTCCATTCATATTACCGATACCAAAGATTTTTCAAGTGCCCAATGTAGCCGGGGAGGCATTCCATTAGATGAAATAAATATGCACACCATGGAATCATTAAAAACAAAAGATCTATATGTAATTGGCGAGCTGCTCGATGTGGATGGCGATTGTGGAGGCTACAATTTAGGCTTTGCCTGGTTAAGTGGTATTCGCTGCGGTAAAAGCTTATAAGACTAAAAAAATGCCTTTTTTGTCAAAAAATAGGCAAAAATCGTCTATTTACAAAAAAACTTGAATATGCTATAATGTGAAAGTCCGAGGTGGTAATATGAGTTTGAAGCAAACCTATGAGTTTGATCAAATTGTTAATGATATAACCAATCATGAACGCTTTTTGGATTTAAAACATGAACTACATCATGGTATCAGCCGCTACGAACATTCACTTCGGGTGGCTAAAGTAACATATCAAATCTCCAAAAAACTTCATTTAGATTATGAAAGAGCAACAAGAGCAGCCTTACTTCATGATTTTTTTACAGAAAAAGAAATGGCAAACTTTACAGGTAAAGAAACTTTCAAAGTTCATCCTAAGATTGCTTTAATAAACGCCAAAAAATACTTTGACTTGGATCCAAAACAAGAAAATATGATTGAAGCACACATGTTTCCTGTTTCTAATGTTTTACCTAAATATAAAGAAAGTTGGATTGTGACCTGTGCCGATAAAGTAGTTGCATCTCACGAAATGTATCGGTATAAAGCTCAAATGGTTTTAGGAATATGGCTAATCTTCTTATTTAACGTGATTGCAATTCAAAAATAGCAATTTTTGGATTGTCCTCACTCTTTTTTTTTGCTATAATAATGTAAGAGTAGGGGAAGAGTTATGAATAAGAGAGGTCAAGCATTAGTAGAATATGTTTTAATAGTCGCGTTAATCAGTGTCATTACAATTAGTATTGTAAATTACTTTGGTGGTTATCTTAAAGACGCAATCACCAAATCTTCCTGTTCTCTAGCCGACAAAGTTTATTTAGAAGGAAATAAACCAGGAGAAGGAACTTGTGTCACTGAAGAAGAATATGAAGAACTGACAAAAGAGGAATGATATATGAAGAATAAAAAGGGTCAAGCACTAGTAGAGTTTGTCATCATTTTGCCTATTTTTGTATTTATGGTTTTAACCGTGATCGATATTGGTAAAATTATTTTTTTTCGTAACGAACTCGAAAATGAAATGTCCGATGTTATCGACTTATATCGCAACCAAAAATCTTATGAAGAAATATTAAGTGACTTAGAACTACAAAACAGTGATATTGAATTACAAATTTTAAACACAGACAATGAAACTTTGACTTTTTACTTGTCAAGAAATGTGGAAATCATTACTCCAGGTTTAAATTTGATTCTGAATAACCCTTATCCGGTAGAAGTGAAACGAGTGATCTCTTATGGATAAAAAAGGTCAGACTCTACTTTTGTTTGTCTTGTTAATTCCCATTTTTGTTATTCTGACCGCCCTTATTGTAGATATAGGCAGTATGGGATTTACCTATCAAAAAATAAAAGGAATTGTCGATGAGAGTATCAAAGAATATTATGTAGATAATGAAATATCGGCTGCCGAAGAGATTTTAGGGTTAAATGATATCCCCCTAGAAGATGTGCAGATTAAGACCACAACCGACTCAATAGAAATATCCTTGGAATATCAAATGGATGCGATTTTTGGTAAAATCATTGGCTTTGACACATACGATATCAAGGTGCATCGTGTGGGTACAAAAGAAGAAGATAAAGTAATAATAAACGAGAAAGAATAGGTGACAAAATGAAAAGAAAAAAAGGGAAAAGTATATGCGTTTTTTCAGGTAAAGGTGGTGTAGGAAAGACCGTATTCACCTTAAATTTAGCTGGTATTTTTGAAGCAATTGATAAAAAAGTATTAATTGTCGATCTAGATCTATCTAGTGGGGGAATTTCTCTTGCAACTAATCGTCCATATGATAAAACGATTTATAATTTCGTTGATGATTACAATAACAATCGCTTCAGGGATTTTAAAGACTATATTACAACTTATTCTTCTCATATTGACATCCTACCAAGTCCCAAAGATCCTCGCCAAGCTTCCAAAATTGATTCAAAATACATTGAAATTGCCTTAGATAAAGCAGAATACTTTTATGATATTGTCCTTGTAGATACAAACCATAATTTAAATGAACTAAACTTAGTCGTTTTAGATGAAGTTTCATCCATTCTTTTCCTCATGACCAACGATCCTTTTGACTTAAAAAACATGAAAAGTCTTTTATCCATCTTCCGTGACTTAGGTAAAGAAAATTATCATCTAGTACTTTATAATGCTCGTGATCCAATGAAAAAATATTTTACCTTTTTCGATATGAAAAACGTGATTAAAACCAATATTGATTATGTTATTTCATCAGAATTTTACATTAAAAATATTGATAATTATATTATGAATGGTGAGATTGTAACTCTTCAACCCAAAGCAGCCAATATTTTTAGTAAAGACTATACGACTTTAATGAAAATTGCAACCGATATATTAGGAAAGGAAAGTGAAGTCCATGAAGAAGAGCTTAGTTGAAGCATTTAATATTGAAAGAAAACCTTCTAAAACCCATTATGTATCGGATTATGAAATCTTTCCCGACAAAAAACTATTAGATGATTTACGAACTAAAATCGTTGAAAATCTAATCGATAAAGAAATCCCTGAAGAAAAATTATTAAATCAATTTATTAACGATGAAATCGATCGAACTATTGAAGGTTATGATTTAACAAACTTAGAAAGAAGTCATCTCTACAATTTAATTGATAATGAAATTAATGGCTATGGGCCGTTAACCGAACTTTTAGAAGATAAAAACATAACAGAAATTATGGTCAACTCACCCAAAGAAATCTACATAGAAATCGATGGCCAACTCATTAAAGATGAAAGTGTTTCCTTTATTAATGACGAACACATTATTAGAACGATCGAAAGAATGATCGGCCCGATGGGAAGAACGATCGATGCTACCAATCCGATGGTCGACTCAAGATTAAAAGATGGTTCAAGAATTAATGCCGTCATCCCACCATTATCAACTAAAGGACCAGTAATTACGATTCGTAAATTTCGTAGCGAAATGACCAAAGCTGATGACATGATTCGCATCGGTTCGATGACGCCGTATATGGCAACCTTTTTAGAGGCTGCTGTAAGAGGTAAATGTAATATCATTGTCTGTGGTGGAACAGGTTCAGGTAAAACAACCTTATTAAATATTTTAAGTAGTTTTATTCCCGATGATGAACGTATCATTACAATTGAAGATGCGGCAGAATTAAAACTCGAAAAAGAACATGTTATTTCCCTTGAAACGCGTGTCACCAACTACGATAATGAAGGCGAAGTAACTATTCGTGATTTAGTAATCAATGCTCTTAGAATGAGACCAGATCGCATCATCGTCGGTGAAGTTCGTGGTAAAGAGGCCTTTGATATGCTTCAAGCGATGAATACAGGTCATGAAGGATCTTTAACAACTCTTCATGCAAATGGTGCGAAAGATGCCCTAAACCGTTTAGAAACAATGGTTCTAATGAGTGGCTTAGATATTCCGATTAAAGCGATCCGTGAATATATCGCTAGTGCCATTGATCTAGTTGTGAATATCGAAAGAATGAGTGATGGCAAAAGAAAAATTACTTCGATTGCCGAATTAGAAAACTTTCATGAAGGTGAGTTAGAATTAAAAGAAATATTTGCCTTCAAACAAAAAGGCCTTACTCCAAGTGGTGAAGTGGATGGCGAGTATATTCTTTATAACGAAACCGTTCCGAAAGTCTATCAAAAAATTATCACCAAGGGAATTACATCCATTGATTTTATGTTTAATCAAAAATAAAGAAAAGAAAGGAGAAGAGAAAAATGGAAAACTATTCATGGCAAATACTTGTAACCCAAATTATTGTAATTGCCTTACTTCTTCTTTTAATTATCTATTTAATTCGTCAAAAAAGAATTATTCGCTTAGAAAAGAGATTTGAAAAATTCGCTTTAATAAGTGTTCACGATCATGAAAAGTCTTTTTTTGAAGAAATCGGAGACAGGTTATGGAAAGGTATCCATTTATTAGCTAAAACCTTAAGTCGCAGTGCTTTCCTAAAAAAATATGCCACGAAATACGAAAAACATATTAAATATGAAGATAAAGATAGTATCAGTGGTATGGATTACATTGCTATCAAATTTTTAGTCGGTCTCGCCTTTGTTCTTTTTAATATCTTAACCTTTATGTTCCAAGTTCTAGAAATCTCTTTAGCAAGTATTTTTATTACATTTTTTATTGGCTTTTTCTTGCCGGATATCTTTATTCAAATAGAATATCAAAAGAAACGCCACCGGATTGAAGATGATCTTTTAAAAGCGATTATTATTATGAACAATAGTTTCAAATCAGGTCGCAATATCATGCAAGCAGTCGAAATAGTGAAGAATGAATTAGATGGACCCATTAGTGATGAGTTTAAAAAAATCTATTTAGATATGACCTATGGTTTAAGTATTGAAGTCGTTTTTGACCGTTTCTATAATCGTGTTAAATTAGATGATGCTAAATATATTACGAGTTCGTTAACCTTACTAAATCGAACAGGCGGAAATATTGTTAAAGTTTTTGGTACGATTGAACGTTCTTTCTTCGACAAGAAAAAGTTAAAACAAGAAATGCAAAGTCTAACTTCAGCATCCATTTTTGTTTTCCGGATCCTATGCTTTTTACCATTAGTTTTCATATTAGCTATTTATATTTTAAATCCGGACTATTTCGCCCCGATTTTTATGACAGGCCTAGGCCGAATGATCTTGGTTTTAATCATATTGCTATATGCTTTATATATTTTAGTTATTAAGAAAGTGCTTAAGGTGAAGTTTTAATGAGAGAGAAAAGTTTAGTTCGCCGCATCTATCCGGAAAAAACCATTCGTAAAATCGAAAAAAAGATAAAACTCTTAGGATTACATTGTAAATATAATGCTATTGATTTATTGAACTATCGTCTTTTAACAAATATGTTTATTTTCTTTGTTCTTTTAGCTTTTAATAAAAATGGGTATATCATCGCTCCAATCGCGACAATCCTATTCCATTATTTAAGTGAATATCTTGTGTTAGATTATCCAATTAAAAAAAGAGAAAAAAAACTAGAGGAGGAAGCTATTTTCTTTTTTGAAGTTCTATCTTTAACACTTGAAAGTGGTCGGAATTTAACCCTTTCTCTTCAAATTACTTCACGTAATATTGATAGTGAACTAAGTGAAGAATTTCAAAAATCTCTACAAGAAATGAGCCTTGGCAAAAGCTTTCAAGAGGCGATAACGGATATGAAAGAACGCATACCAAGTGATACCATTAACAACGCTTTATTAAACATTGTACAATCTAGTATTTTTGGCAACAACATTGAAGAATCTCTTAATAACCAATTAGATTTTTTAAGAGATAAACGCCTACTAGATATTAAAAGTCAAATTGGTAAATTACCAACGAAAATCAGTATAATTTCTGTTCTCTTTTTCATTCCGATCATCTTATTAGTCATTCTAGCGCCTGTTTTAATTGACTTAATCATCGGATAAAATAAGAAAGAAGTGGCCTATGAAAAATAAAAAAGGATTTATTTTTATTGAAACCATTATTGTAACAACTGTTTTATTAGCATCTTTAATGCTTGTATACGCCATGTATACTGCTTCTATTGGTAGCGAAAACAGAAGAATTAGATATGATGATGTCGCCAAATTATATGAAACATATTACGTTAAAAAATATTTGGACAGTTTTTCTTTGGACAATTTAAAAGCTCGAATTGATAATGGTGACATAGTACAGCCCATTTTTTCAAATAGCAGCGAAATTTTTGGTACATCCTACACTGCAGAGCGATCATTTTTTGAAAATCTTTGGCAACACCTACACATTGTCTCGATGTATTTAATTCCCTATAATGTTTCTACTGTACTAGAATGTGGTAGTGAATCTAGTACTATTTGTTCAAACAATGGTATGGTCTCGTATTTAAATACGTTAGATGATGGAGATAATGATGCCTATCGTTTAGTCATTGAATATGCAATGGATGCAAGTGGCAACGCTTGTTCAAGTGAAGTAGGTTGTTTTCATTACTATTCAAATGTAAAAGTGGAGGCAAATGAATGATGAAGAAAAAAGGAATGACTTTAGTCGAAGTAATTATCAGTGTTGGCCTTATCAGTGTTGTAATGATCTTTTTATTTAATTTGCTTCTAGATATCCAATATCAAAGCAATCATTCATCTTATTTAAAAGAAAATCAAAGAAACAGGGCATTAATTATTAAACGTGTCGAAGAAGATTTAATGAACAATCCTCTGACGTCTGTCTCATTGCAAAAAAATAGCAATTATGCCATTATTTATTTTAATTATGCTTCGGGCATTTCATCATTAACAGTTTATAGAGACCGCATTACTTACCGTAACATTGATAGCCTAGAAGAAACTTGGATGTTAGAAAAAGGAGGCAATGAAGATGCATATTATGACATTGCCGCGATTCCAAATCCCGAACGAAGTGGCAGTAACTGTTCTTACATTTTAAATATTGATACAAATAATGATGGAACTTGCGATATAAACTGTGATACGAATCACGATGGTATTTTAAATAGCAGTGATTCAACAACGATCGATGAAGAATATCAAACCTGCACATCTTATCAATATATACATATCACAATTCCAACAAACAATGGAGAAAATGCAAACACCATTGATGATATTGACATTTTCTATATTGGCACGATTTAACTATCTGTAAAAAGATAGTTTTTTTAGCAAAAAAACATTGAGATACAATGCGACTCTGTGTTATACTTTATTATAGTTAGAGAATAAAAAAAAGGAATTAAAGTTATACTTTAAACCATACTAAGTAAAGAAGGAGAAATGAGAAATATGGAAAAAAGAGTCAACAAAAAAGTACTATGGGGGGGGGGTTATATTTGCTAGCATAATTGTACTTCTAATCGGAGTAAGTTATGCTTTATGGATTATCTTAAAAGAGCAAGATACTGAAAACAAAATAACAAGTAGTTGTATTAGTATAGAATTAGAAAGTGTTACTGAAGAAATAAGTTTATCTAATGCTATCCCATTAACCGATGAAGATGG
>CALVJI010000033.1 GCA_944332105.1 uncultured Bacilli bacterium | reverse complement strand
GCAAAATCTATATAAAAATTACTTTTTCATAATTATAATTCGCAATTTAAAAATAGAACTCATTCATTTCATCTTGTTTCAAAAATTGAATTATTGAGCAAAATCCTCCAAAATTTCCCAAAAATCCCACCTAAATCCCACCTAAAACATCTTATAAATTGTCTAGGTGGGATTTTTCCCCACCTACTTAAATCTTTTTATCTAAATTATATTCTCGAATCTTCTCATCCATCCATATAGGTAACTGTTTCTTTAACGGAGCAAACCCATGATCAATTTCTAAATCTTTACGATAAGCATATTCCGTATTTTTTATACTACACTTAAGTCTCTTAGCTTCCTCATCTACTTCAATAATAACACAAGGAATTTCATCATTTAAATTAGCATAGTTCGTAACATCTTTAACAAAATGTTCACTTAATTCCGAAATATGAATTAATCCGACATAATCATCTTCAAAAGACAAAAAAACACCATATTTTTCAAATCCTGTCACGATGCCTTTAACCACATCGCCTACTTTATATTTTTCCATAAAATTCACCACTTGTTTTTATTATAAATGATTTTTCTTTACTTGTTAAGAGAGAAATTTTATAATAACAATGAGGTGAAAAAGTATGATCGATCAAATCAAAGAAAAAATCGAAGATATTCGCGTATTTTTAAATATTGAAGGTGGGGACATTGAATTTATTAAATATGAAGATGGCTACGTTTATGTCAAAATGCTTGGTCAATGTGCCAATTGTGGGTTCCTAGATGTTACCCTAAAAGATACAATTGAAAGTTATTTAAAAGAAGAAATACCCGAAATAGAAGGAGTTATAAACGTTACATTATAACTCTTTTTTAATGAGCCACTCAATCGGCTCAATATACGTGTACTGACAAATTAAATACCAAGCATCTTTCAAAAACTTTTCTTGCACATCCACTTTATCAATAATAGGAAGTAAAGCCTCCTCAGAAAGGTTTTGATTAATGATTTTTTCATGCAAATCAAAATAATATGATGGGTAAACTAACCGCGCATATAACATGCTAAGTAAATACGCATCGGGCCTTTTTAATTCGATATAAGCTTTTAAGTCAATAAGCGCTAAAGATGGATCATCTAAAACCATACTTTTTAAATATTCGGCAATATCTCTTACTTCCAAATCAAAAATAAAATTTAAGGGATTATCATAATTTAATCGATAATTGGGATAAGTAATACGCCGATGAGATAAAACAATAGGATAAGTTCGTTTTTGAACGGTTTTCTCAACATGATTAACATAACAAACTGCATTTTCAGCTAACCCGACAAAATAACTGAAACTGTTCAAAATAATTGGATATTTCTTACCCATTTCATATACTTGATACTCTAAATAATCAATCTTTTCACTCCACAAATTGCCCCATTCATTACGATATAAAGAACGCTTTTGATTAGACAAATGAACCAGATCATTTCTTTTTAACATATCAGTCAGGTCATATTCCTTCATACCATTATCCACTTCTACCAAAACATAAGCATCACTACCTACTGGAGTAATATAACTACCGTAAATATTCATGATAAAAGGTAAGATGGGTACTTTTTTTTGTTCTAACTCCCCGATAACATCAACGAGTTCTTGCCATTCCTTTTCATTTCTTTTCAATTTCGTAAAATAATATTGTTTGCCACGCCATTCAAAAACAGAATACAAATCGTATTCCAAAATATTTTCAACTTGAATATGGTAAGCATACAAAATATTTTCTTTCATAGTAAACTATATGAAAAAAGTTCAAGAAATACTCTTGAACTATGCTGTTTTTGTTAAAGTAAGTTGTTGACCATTTTCTAAAGGCTCTGGAGCTCCGACTGGTTGAAAATCGAAAGTAGAAGGAGCAACATTTAAACTTTCGCCGCCCATTCCATTATTAACAGGCACGTTATTCATAGGAGCAGGAACAACACCTGCTGGTTCTAAATTGATTACAGTCGGCTCATTATTTGCTACTCCTACTTCTGGTTGTAAAGAAGAAGCATCAGGCATTTGAATATCTAAAGGCGTGACTGTACTTTCTGGTACAGACTCAGAAACTACCGGCGTCGAAATATCTATTTTTTTTTCCTCTGCTTGCGTCATTAACTTCAAAATGCTCTCACTATATGTAGTTAACGCTTCAGAAAGAGCTTTATTAAACTCATCACGAATTGCATTTATTTTTTGTTTCATTTCAGCATTACATTGCATAATTTCCCGACGAAGCTCTTCAGGATCATTAGAAGAAACAGGTGCTGGTGCAACTTGAGCCACTTGTTCTACTGGACTAACCACTGGGGGCTCAACAACCTCACTCACTGCTGGACTCTCAACGGACACTGTAGAAGCAGTGACTGCTTGTTCTGGCACGACAACTTCAGTAGGTGCCTCAGGCACAACATTTACAGGAGTCTCAACTACTGGAGGTAATTCAGTTGACATCGCTACTTCTGGCGTTGCTGGTGCTGGAGCAACAGGAGCTTCTGGCATTACAGGAGTTTCTACAGAAGGAGCCATATTAATAGGCGCTGGATTCTCCATAACAGGAGCTGAATTTACTACACTTGGTGCTTCATTAACTGGATTTACCGCAGGATTTTCTATTACAGGTTCTGGTGTTGGTGCTTGTGGTACTGAATTTTTATAAATCATAAATTGATCTTTAAAATTTTGACGAGCACTACTCATTTGTTGAGCACTAACCGCTAGATTACGACCACTACCAACAGCTTTAGTTGCACTTTCTTTATTGTCAATTCGTAATTTTATCGTCTCATTCATTATTCTTCACCTACCACTTTAAATTGATTTTTAATAACACTAACAAAAACTCTTTTAACTTCCGTCCAAGCAGCATCATCTAAAATAGGCTGATACATACCATCTTTTTCCCAAAAAAACTCCAAAACATTATTTCCGTTATTCATTTGTTTACTATCAACTACTAAAATAGGAATATTTTTTATATTAGGCATAGCATCTTCTACACTGACAAAATGACAAATAACATCCTTTTCCTCTTTTTCTCCATTTGGACTCTCTAAAACTATTTTTTCAATCATTTTAAATCCCTCTATTCTAAAAAAAATTATAACAAATTTTAAAAAAATACGCAATGAATTTTGCCTACTTTTTCTCACTTTCTTTACTCAATATGAAATGACGGCATTCCGGCGCGCAATAAAGTCTCAAATACGTATCGACATTATCGATATCATTTATCTCTTTAAAATGAGCATTCGTTTTACTATTAAAACCCTTTAAACGCAACTTTCCATATGCCCAATCTCCAACAATATAATCAAAATCTTGAAAATAATCCGTCACTTTCTTTTCAAGTTCTTGAATATCAATCGCATCTTTTTCATTTTTCATCACTAAATATTTTTGATCATTTAACGTAATATACTCCATCATAATCCCCCTTAAAAATATTGAATAGCAACCAAAGTTACAATTAAAATCGCCGTTGCAGCCACACTTATAAACAATAAAAAGTCGACATATCCATTTCCCGTTGTCACACGATTCCCATATCTTTTATAATAGTTCACTGCTTTCATTAACAATTCTTTACTGTTTGGCATCTGCGAATCAACACGAAAGAACCGATAAACTTGTTCATTAACCGCCCGTAAATCCGGATCGCTCAATTGAGAAATTTGGCCTAAATTATATCCTAATAAAAGATACGCATCATCCATTAATAAATCTTTAGCTACCGGTTGTAAAGTAAACTGATGACTTGCCTCAAAATATTTACTATTTAAATATCCTTGCACTTCATTCATATCCGTTAAATACAATTGCATTTCAGCTAATTTATCAGCATTCTCTGGAATATACAAATACTGTTTAAAAAGAGCAAATTGTTCAGGTTGCAACCGCATACTTTTTTGTTTAATGCAAAACATATCGATCAAATATTTTTGAATTTTTACAAATCCTTTATTAGGACGAATGCCTTGTTGTTTCTCTTCTTCAAAAACCACAAATTGTTGTTTAAAATCCAAAATAGCCGCGGCAGAAAACCCATATTTCATGAGATTACTATCAAATCCTCCCATCGAATGTTCATTATGAGTAATATAAGGATTTAAAATATCTAATTCACCATAAATAAAAATAAGAGTTCGAATAGCCATCACTGGAAAAGTTTTAAAAACAGGATCATCACTATGATCTTTATATTTTAAGTACAACTCAATTGCATTAGATATAACTGGATTAATAAATGGTTGTCCTATCATAACTTTTCACCCTATCCTAGTTTGCATTATAACACAAAAATCATGCAAAAGGAAGTTCTAAGAATGCACTTTGTGTTTCAAAAGAATTAGCGTACCAATTAGGCACTTTTCCTTGAATAAGTCCCGCATCAATAAGTAACTCGTATTCTAAAGTTTCTTTATGAGCCGTCACCGGCAAAATAATCTCATAAGAAATAGTAACTTGTAAATAAATTTCTAACAAAGCATTATTAATTCCATAATCTGTAATCCTTGTTTTAACATTGGTAAAAACACTATCTAAAAAATGCACACCAACATATACTTTTGGCCCTAAATTTGCTAAAAATGGCGAATCACTAACAATACCAAGTGGCACACTTAAAACCATTTGATTTAAAGAAGTACTAGGTACATATAAATCTAACTCCTGAGCTAAAGCACTACTATCTTTTAAAGAATTTTGTAAAAACTCTGTCAATTTTGAAGCTAAGGCATAAATTTCACTCATTTCATAATCAACTGTCACAATTTCTCCTTGATCATTTTTAGTGATTTTTAAATAATTATTTGCTTCTTCATTTGTATTTAAAAAGACTTGAAAGTCACTCGCCACAATATCTACAAATTTCTGTAATTGACTTTCCGCGACATAAACAATTTTAGGAGAAGCCGTACGATTATACCAAAAAAAGAGATAAATAAATCCTCCTAAAATACTAATCAAGACAAAAATTAACAAAGTTTTTCTTTTCTTCTTACATTTCATATTTCATTATATGAAAAAAAGAAAATGTCTATTTCATTTTCTTCTAAAACCACCCTAAATTCAAAAAATCATTCAAAAAAATAACTAGTCCCGCGATAATCGCGATTACAATTAAAAAAATTAAAATTCGAATTACAATTTTTCCTTTACCATCTTCTATATCATCAAAGGTAGCAAAATCATTTTTACTAAAAGACAAGCTATTGGTATAAAAAGAGTTATCTAAATCTTCATCTAAGGCTTCATTAATTTCTTCTTTCTCTTGTTTTTTCTTAGCTTCTTCTAATTTTTCTTCCATTTCTTTAGCCCCAGCTACAACCGTATTTTCATCACCTTTAAGTTCTTGTAAAATATCTAGTGGATCTAAATCGTCTTCTTCATCCTCTACTTCTTCACGAGGAGGCTCTTCCTTAGCTAAAGCTTTCAAAGTTTTACTTTGTGTCTCATTTAAATTAATAGTTTGAATCAAATCTAATAATTCTTCTTTTGCTTTTTCTGAAGCACTCTTTTTTGGCTCTTCTTGTGGATCTTCCAAAGTTTTTAAAATGTCATACTGCGTATCCCGAATTTTCTTTAATCGTTCACTTTGATAATCTTCTTCTTTTTCTGCTCGTGCTTTTTCCAAAATCGCATTAATATCATATTCTCTTGTTTTTTCTAATTCAATTTCTTCCTCTTCTATTTTATCGAGCTTTAAAGAACGACGCTTTGGAACTTCTTGATAATTCTTTTCTAAAATATCTTTTAATTTATTGATATCAATCTGTGCTTCATTATTTCCAATAACCTTAGCATTGCTTCCAATATCAAAATTTTCTATTTCACTTTTTTTAATTTCTTCATACAATTCTGTATTTTTTGTAGTGCGTCTAGGAGCCTCTTTAGATGATTCTTCATAATACTTATTTACTCTTGTCTTCATATTTTAGCATCCTTTCATACTAAATATAACATATTTTGACTTTTTTGAATAGAAATATTTTATTGATTTTTAAAACTTTTTAAGGTTATAATGAAAGTGGTGATGAATTTATGAAAAAAATTACAGTTCTAACAGATCAATGTATTGGTTGTGGAGCTTGCGTCGGAGTAGATCCAGAACATTTTGGATTCAATGAAGATGGTTTTTCACATGTAATTAGTGAAGAAAATTTAGAGTCTAAAAGCTTACAAGAAGCGATTGACGCGTGCCCAATCGGCATTATTAGTGTTGAAGAAACAAGTGTTGAAACTTCTCAAGAAGAAGTGGATGAAAATGATTTAGCTGCTTAAAAATAAGCAGCTATTTTAATGCATAAATTTTTTTGATTTCTTTAATCGTTAAAGGTCGATACTCACCTTTTTTGAGTCCTTCCAAATCGAAAAAAGCGACTCTTTCCCTTTTTAAAGTTAAAACCTTATGACCTAAGGCTTCCATCATTTTTTTCACAATGTGATTACGGCCTTCCACAATCTCTATATAAAGAGTTGTTGTCTGTGTCTCTTTATTCACTTTTTTTACTTTAACATAGGTAGGTAGTACTTTTCTTCCTTCTATAACCAAACCTTTTTTTAAACTTTTTATTTCTTGAACACTTAAAATACCCGCGACTTTTGCTCGATAGAGCTTAGTAATTTTATTTCTAGGATGCATCATAATATGAGCAAATTCGCCATCATTAGTTAAAAGTAAAACCCCAGAAGTATCATAATCTAATCTTCCAACCGGATAAATTCTTCCCTTAGAAGGTACTAAATCAAGCACAGTCGTTCGTCCTTTTTCATCAAAAGCACTAGAAATAGTCTTCTCAGGCTTATATAACAAATAATACTCTTTTTCTTCGGCATGAGCGATCACCTTACCATTTACTTCGATCGTATCATCAGAAGAAACTTTAGTTCCTAACT
Source organism: uncultured Bacilli bacterium (assembly GCA_944332105.1). Lineage (GTDB taxonomy): Bacteria > Bacillota_I > Bacilli_A > RF39 > UBA660 > Ventrenecus. The sequence continues at coordinate 4,338 of CALVJI010000033.1, read as the reverse complement.
CCAAAACCACTTTATTATTCACTTTAACTTTTCCTTGCAAAATCAATTCTTCAGCTTTTCTTCGTGAACAAAGCCCTGCCTGTGCAATTACCTTTTGTAATCGTTCCATCCTATCAACTCTTTTCTTCAAACATTTGCATTTCCTTTGGCAATTTCGCTGTAATTTCAAGCACTTTACCATTAGGTAATAGTAGCTTTAAATAAGAAGCGTGTAACAAAAGCCTACCAGCGGAAGTTTTTTTATCTCCATATTTCTTGTCGCCAACAATAGGATACCCCAAATCTTTTAAATGTACCCGAATCTGATTCTTACGTCCCGTTTTAATATGGATTTTAACTAAAGAATACTTCTTATTTTTAGCTAAAACCTCGTATTCTGTAATCGCGAGTTTACCACGACTCGGATCACTCGTCGCCCGTACATACAAAGTTTTATCTTCATATAAATAGTTCTTTATTATTCCTTTTTTCATCGGCATAGCTCCAGTAACAATCGCGATATACTCACGCGCTAAAGCTCTTTCTTGCCACTCTGCTTGTAAAATTTGTTTCATTTTTTCATTTTTAGCAAAAACAACAATCCCTGAAGTATCCCGGTCAAGCCGATGAACTATAAAAACTTTATTTTTAGGATGTTGTTTTTTAACATAAGCACTTACTTCTTGATACAAAGTATGCGTTTTTTCTTTATCGGTACGAATCGTTAATAACTTAGCAGGCTTTGAAACTGCAATAAGATCTTTATCTTCATAAAGTATGACTATTTTTTTCATAAAGAACCTCAAAAGAATAATGGCATTCCTTTACTCCTTCTGACGTATTATAAAAAATCACTAGACCATTACTAAGCTCATCATTGGTTAAATACCGAAGGACGTGCGTTATATATAAAGGATCATCCACTCCAAAAACCTCGCCTTGTACCATCTCTTCATTGGTAAAACGAGAAGCAGTAGGATAACCAAAATTATAGGAAGCTAAAGCTGGAATAAGGTCCTGTTTCTTTTCTTTTAAATATCCAAAATAAGCACAAGAAATCTGTATATTTAACTCGGAATTCTTCTTGACATCTCCAATTTTTAAAATAGTAAAACCTTCCTTTTTTAAAGAAATAGCTTCTGTTATAACTTGCCTCTCAGCTGCGGAAAACTTAGGAAAAGTACCCATCGTCTCTAAATCTTCTAAAGGATAATCATTATAACAAGGCGGCAATAGAAAAAAAGCATCTTGTTTAACTACTGCACCGTTCTTATAAACAGGCACGACAATCTTTTCCCCACATAAAGCATTCGTTAACTGCCCGACATTAGCATATCCAATATCATTAGGATCATTACTTCTTTCTTGCGTAAACAAAGCCACCATTAAATTCGTGTCAATCCCATAACGTTCGGCATAAGAAAAAATCGCTGAACCAAATAAACGAATGGTTTCATCCTTCTTAGCAAACCCTGCTTCATCCATTTCATCCAAACTTAGAGAAATAACTTCTTGAGACTCTAATGAGTTAGTCACAGTTTCACTCTCGCTAGGCCACTCTCGTGCACTCATCGTTTCAGTAGGCACATCCATTTCTACTTGATAAGGGGTTAGATTCTCTAAAGAAACATTCCGCTCTTGTTCAGCTACAGAAATCGAAACCGTTAAACCAATTGTCAGAAAAGCCATCTTAAAAAAAGGCAATGTTCCATCTAAAACCGTAGCTTTACCATGATTACTTCGAAGTTTTCTCGTCTCTTTTTTTAAAGGCCGTGAATAACTAATTGGCTTAATATGAACAATATCTCCTTCTACTTGATAATAAAAATGCCGATGATTCACGCGAATAATATTTGAAGAAACAAACTCAATTGAAGATAAATTTCCATGAGTATATTTTTTTAACCCTTCCAAAACTTTCCGCTGGGTCGCTAGCTCTACTCTACTCGTCATCTGTATAATCACTTTCTAATAAAGCAGCAATTTCTTTAATTTCTTCTTCTGAAACATCCTCTAAAGTATGCGTTTCATCATCTAAATCATAAGAAGAAACATAAATATCTTCACTTTTCGGATTAACATACTCATATACTACATAATTTTTCTTACGTTCTTCATCAAAAAGAGTCGTAATTACAGCACACTCTACTGTCCCTTCATCGGTTTCTAAATAAAACGTATCTTGCATTATTTAATCTTCCTTTCTTGCTTTAATAATCTTATCCACCGCTTTTAAGACACCAATTGCTCCGGATTCAAAAGTAAGTCCTCCTTGTTGATAAGCCAAATAAGGCTCACGAATCGGTCCATCGCACGATAATTCGATACTAGATCCTTGGGTAAAAGCACCAGCCGCCATAATCACTTGATCTTGATATCCTGGCATATCTACTGGAATAGGTTTAACAAAAGAGTCAATAGGACTACCTGCTTGAATTCCCTCACAATAAAGGCACATATCCTTTTTATTACCAAACAAAATGGTCAAAACAATATCCACTCTTTCTTCCAAAAGACTAGGCTCTACTTGATAACCTAATTTATCTAATAAATAACTGGCTAAACAATTGGTTTTCAAAGCATCCCGTACAACTTGAGGAGCCATGAATATGCCTTGTAAAAAAGCTTTATTGACTCCAAGGGTTGGCCCAACGTCACGCCCCTCACCCGGTAATGTAAGCGCTTCTGCCACCAACTGAATAATTTCTTTTTTTCCAACAACATATCCCCCGTTAGGTGCAAGTCCTCCTCCTAAATTTTTAATTAAAGAACCGACTACAACATCCGCGCCCACTTCTGTTGGTTCCAAAACACCAACAAATTCACAATAACAATTATCAACCATTACAATCGTTTTAGGAGAAACTTCTTTTATTTTAGCAATAATTTTTTGACATTTATCAATAGATATGCTCTTGCGGCTAGAATAACCTTTACTTCTTTGAATTTCAACAACCTTAACCAAATGAGACTTTAAATAATCAACAATCTTTTCTTCATCAAAATCATCATTCGCTAAGGAAATTTCATCATATAAAACGCCAAAAGATTTCAAAGAACTCGGATTATCAATAATCCCAATAACTTCGTGTAAAGTGTCATAAGGAGTCCCGCTAATCGATAATAAAAGATCTCCTGGTCGCAAAATTCCAAAAAGTGTTTTTGAAAGCGCATGCGATCCTGATATAAACTGCGTACGTACTAAAGCATCTTCTGCTCCAAAAATCTGGGCATAAACCCGTTCAATGACATCCCGTCCAGCATCGTCATAGCCATATCCAGTTGTACTTCCAAAATGACTTTCACTAACATGATTAGCCCAAAAAGCAGCCAAAACCTTCGCCGTATTCTCTACACAAATTCTATCCAACTCACAAAATTTATCTTGCAAAGACACCCTAGCCTCTTGATAAAGTTTCCATGTTTCTTCTTCCAAATCCACATAATTTTTCATGAACGAATCACCTCCAATTTTCCAGTTTCCTTTTCTTCAATACATTTTATAATGCTACCCACAGCTTTTTCTAAAGGAACAAACACCAACCACTTCTTCACATCATTGGGAATATCATTCATCGGTGTATCTAACCACCCAAATAAAATCGCATTCACACAAGCATTAGGATAAAGTAAAGCAAATTCCTGAGTCAAAAGATTTAAACCAGCTTTAGAAACATCATATTCCATTGTTCTTGGATCAAACTGATCAATCGTATTATCAGAAGATATATTTAAAATAAACCCTTTATTCATTTCAATTTCCTTACCAAAAATCTTCATAAGTAAAAAAGGTGCAATTGTATTTAAACGAAAAACTTCAATAAAACTTTCTGCATTTTTTAATTCAACATCACTCACATGATCAATCGCCGCATTATTAATTAATCCAGTTAAGGATAGTCCTTTCTCTTTTAAAAATCCTTTAATCTTTAAAACCTCTTCTTCATCCTTCAAATTAGCTTCAATATATAATGAAGAATTTAAATATCTTTGATGTAAGTCTTCTAACTTTTCCATATGTTTAAACCCATGTAAAATAACAAAATACCCTTTTTCTAATAAAGCTTCACATAAAGGATAACCTAACCCCCCAGAAGCTCCTGTTACTAAAACAACTTTCATAATAAAGAAAGATACTCACTTTCCTTAAAACCAACAAAAACTTTTTCATCTGTAATAAGTAAAGGTCTTTTCACTAACATTCCATTACTACTTAATAATTTTAATTGCTCTTCTTCATTCATTAAAGGTAACTTCTCTTTTAAATTCATTTGTTTATATAGATTCCCACTTGTATTAAAAAACTTCCGCAACGAAAAACCACTCATTAAATACCATTTTTTTAATTCTTCATAACTT
>CALVJI010000032.1 GCA_944332105.1 uncultured Bacilli bacterium | reverse complement strand
ACGAAAAAATCAATCATTTCTGATTGATTCCTATATCAAAAGTTCGAATAGTTCGAACAGATTTCCCAATGGTGGAGCAGAGGAGAGTTGAACTCCTGTCCAAACAACGCTATGAAAAGACCTCTACAAGTTTAGTTGAAATTTCTTTAATATGCTTTATGACTTCAACGCATCAAAAGAGCATACGATCCTTATAGTTTATTCATAAAAGAATCTAAGGAAAATTCTTTTATATATCTTATATGTATGAACTTCTTTTTATTCCTATAAGAGAGAATAAGAGAAGTGCTCCTTGCTTATCTTAAGCAAATGCTGGAGCAAAGCTATAATCAGCTTTGTCATTTAATTTTAAGGTTGCATTTATAGTATGCCTACTACTTGCCGCCTTAGCTAGTCATTGCTGTCGAAACCTAGACTGCCCCGTGAATGAATTATATCATAAAATTCTTGCAATATCAAACTTTATGCGATATTATAACCTTAATAATTCATTGAATTGTAAGGGGGATCTTTATGTACGAAGAAAAAGAACCTGTAAAGAAAGAAAAAAAGGTTAAAGAAAAGACGGAAAATAAGTTCTTTCAAAAGAAAACGGTTGATTTGAAAGAAAAGAAGGAAAAGAAAGCAACAGAGACAACTGATAAGAAAAAGCCAGGTTTAAAGATTTTGTCTTTTCGGGCAGATTATGTTTCAGTTCTTATTCGATTTGGATTATTTTTGATAGTTGCTTTTATAGTTATTTTTGTGGTAACTAAAATTCAAAATTTAGGTAAAGGGCAAACTTTTGCTGAAAATATTGAGGATATGAAGGAAGTAGCTGAAGTTTATTATAAAGTGGCTACGCATCGACCATTATATGTGAATGAAGAAGTATTAATGACATTAGGTGATATGGAAGAGGCTGGATTACTTAAAGAAGTCAAAGATGAGGATGGAAATGTTTGTAGTAAAGAGCATAGCTATGTTTCTTTGACGAAGAGATCAGAAGATGATTATGAACTTGCGGTTTATTTAAGTTGTAATGGTGAAGGACAAAGAGCTACATATCCTGTAACTTATGAAGAAGAAGTAAGTGATAATACAGGTAATGATGATACACAAATTGATGACGATAAGCAGGATGAAGGGGGATCTTCAGTGACAGAAGAGGATCCTGTTTTATTATATGAACAAAAAAGAACGATTCGAACTTATGATGAATATAGTTGTCCAGATGGTTATTTATTATCTGGAAGATACTGTGTTAATACGCATGTTACAGAAACGATCGCTGCTACTCCTAAGTATAAAATTTCTCCTGAAAAAAATACGGCTGCTAAATATAAAGCAAGTGGTTATGAGTATGAATATGTTGAACCGCTTATTGCTATAATTGAGGGTACTTATGAATGTCCAAGCGGTTATAGTTTGGAAGGATCTAATTGTGTGAGAGAGGGTACCGTTAAGTATCGTACTTCGACTGAATATGTTTGTAGTGCAGGAACTCCAACGGGTAGAAGGTGCATGTTTACTACAAGTCCTACTTATTCTAATCGTAAGGCTTATTGTAAGGAAGGAACTTTAACTGCAAATAATGAGTGTTACGTGACAACGGATTATTCCGTTCGGTGTATTACAGGAAAGAAAGACTCCACTTTAAATGCTTGTTATACAACTTATAAAGCTCATGAAGAATTAAGTGATTGGTTGTTTGATGGCAAAGTAACTTATTCTGAAAATTATGATATTAGTCGTTTAGAAGATGATCAAAGAATGTATGAAATTGATGAATATTTAGATAATGGTAAAATTCGTTATCGTAAATATATTCGAGAGTATGTTTCTGTCTGTGATGATGGCGATGAACTAAAAGGAAGTACATGTCGGCATTATGATGAAAGTTATGAGGAAAGATATTGTACTAATTCTAGTTATCATTTAGCAAGTGATAAAAGTGAATGTTATACCTTTAAGAAAGCATCTTATCGACAAACGAATGATACTTATACTTGTCCAGATGGATATAGTAAACGTGGCAGTGGTGAGAATACTAGTTGTTACCGTTATGAAGATGCGACAAAGGTAACTTCTAAAACTGCTTATTGTACTTCTGGATATGATTTGACAAGTGATGGTCGTTGTGTCAAAACGATTGCAGCAACTTTAGGTGATGAGGAAGCAAACTATACTTGTCCAGATGGTTATGAAAAAAGAGGCTATAAAACAAGTACACAATGTTATAAAAAAACAAGTACAGATAGTTATTATTATTGTACTAATACAAATGCTCAGTTAGACGGAACTCGTTGTATTGTACCTGAGGAAACTACTTTTATGGGATATTCTTGTCCTTCTGGTTATGATTTAGTAGGCAATCAATGTATTACTAATCAAGCTGTTGATCGTATTTTAGCAACACAGACGGCTTCTCAATCTGAACGTACAGAAACGATCTGGAGCCGTTATAAGCAAGTGAACGGATGGACTTTTACGGGTAATACGAAGGAAGCAGAATAAACTGTTTCTTTTTATTTGTCTTTTTTTTAAAACCATATTATAATGAATTTAAGGAAGGTGGATAGCTTTATGAGTTGCTATGAATTAGCTATGGAATTTAAAAGAAAATTTCCTTCAACAGTAGCATGGCGGATATTCCAAAATTCTAAGGTAGTCGATCAACATGTCAATCCTGATGAAAATATCACCTATGCTTTTGTTGGGCAAAAGAACGAAAGTCCTTTTGATATTTTTCAAACGGCGGCGATCGCGATTACTAATAAAAGAATTATGATTGGTCAAAAAAGAATTTTATTTGGTTATTCTTTAAATAGTGTAACACCAGATCTTTATAATGATATGCAAATTTATCAAGGATTAATTTGGGGCAAACTTGTTATTGATACGGTGAATGAACAAGTTGTAATCTCCAATTTATCTAAAGATGCTTTAGTTGAACTTGAAACGGTAATTTCTAGTTTTATGATGGAAGAAAAGATGAAGTATGGTCAAGAAAAAAGATTGGAAAAAAATTAAAAAACGGCGACGATTTGTTTTTTTGGTAGTTTTCATATTATTGATTTTTTTGGGTGGATATTTATTATTACGAAAAAAAGATTATGAGATAAGTTATCATGTAAAAGATTATGAGATTATTGAAAATTATCATAAAGAAGATAATTTATACACTTTTTTGATTCAAAAAGATGGACAGCAATATTTTGCACTTCAAATGAATGCTCATTTTATGGCAAAAAAAATTATTTATGATATTACAGAATATCAAACGGAAGATGAAACTTGTTTAGTTTTAAGTAGTAATAAAGTTCGTTTTGCTCCTTTATGTCGCGTGCAAGATGAACAAGTGGCTATTTCTTTGGTATCAGAAGAAATGCAAGAGATGTTACCTGATAGTCAGAATTTAGAAAGTGAAGAAGTTTCTGAAACTTCGTTTGGCATTGAAGTGAGTAATTATTTACATCGTTCTTTTTATATTTGGAATTATCATGGTTTTTACCGTTTAAGTAAAGGAGTTGCAGAAGAAATTTCCTTGTTTCAAAAAGATATTTACGCGCCTAATTTGATTGTTCAAGTTGGTTCTCTTTTGTTTATTCCTGATTATGAGGCAGATTATTATTTTGAAAAAGCGTATATTTTAGATATGAATACTGGTAAAGTAGAAAATTGGCAGTTAAGTGAGCCTGTTTATTTTGATAGTGTGGTCTTAGGTGTTTATGATAACAAAATTTATTTGGTCGATCGTCACGAGAAAAAAGAATGGACGTTTGATGTGAGTCGTAAAAAAATGGAACAGATTGGTTCAGAAAGTCGTGGAGGTACAACATATCAAGGGGAATTTATTACTACTTCGATGAATAAGTTAATGTATCAAGATATGACTTTTACTGACGTAACACCTGTTACCTATACTATTAACAATGGATTGTTCTATCAATATAATGATTATCGGATTCGTCTTTCTACGGAAGCACCAACTAGCATTGTTTCTTATGATGAAGATTGGGTCTTTTATTTAAAGAATGATTCTTTATATGCTTACTCTTTATATTATGGCGAGATTTTTCTTATGAAGTATTTTGAGTGGAATTTTAATGCAAGTAATGTTGTTTTTATCTTTTAAATTCCTTTTCTTAAGAACGTATTAAAAAAAATAACATATTTTATAATAGGGAAGTGATTTTAAATGTTTCAACATTTTTATGGGAGAGCAACAGCAAAAGTAATGCCTCAAAATAAGCAAGATTATTATGAATATTATACAATTGAAAAAGGAGATTCTTTATATGGAATTGCTCGGAAGTTTAATATTAATCCTGAATTATTAGCTGGGTTAAATGGACTTTCTATGGAGGATTATATTTATCCAAATCAAGAGATTTTAATTCCCAAAAATAATTATAGTTATTATATTACTAAAGCTGGTGATACTTTAGATATGGTTGCGAATTTGTTTAAAGTTTCTTCTAATGAAGTGATTCGTAATAATGGGGTTATTTATTTAGCTGAGGGACAAGTTCTTGTCCAACCAAGATAAAATTTGAACCGAGTGGTTCGAATTTTTTTGTGCTTTTTTTTAAAGTGTGATATGATTATAGAAAGAAAAGAGGGATTACAGTATGGTATTAAAAAAACCTTATGCTTTTTTAATTCGACACTTTAAGTTAATCCATTTACTTTTATGTATTCCTCTTGTTTACTTAATCATTCGAACGGGTGCTATTACATCTTTTTTAAATTCTTATGTGTCTGCTAATTATTATACAAGTGAAATGAATTTAGGAGCCACATATATTAATTATTTTATGTATTTGGCAATTATTCTTGTTTTGGTACTTGTACTGGCTATTTTTTTCTTGATGCGTCAGAAGAAGAAAGATACACGTTTTTATTTATTTTTATTACTTTATTATTTATTATTGTTTATTTTAATAACGGTATGTCATAGTATTTTGGATTCTATTGAAGATGCTTCTATAACAGCCCAGACGGTGCGAGGAATTCGAGATGTGGCTTTTATCGTTTATTTGCCTCAGTTTTTCTTTACACTTTATTGTGCTTTACGTGGTATTGGGTTTGATATTAAAAAATTTAATTTTGATGAAGACGCTAAAGAAATGGAAATTACCGATATTGATGATGAGGAATTTGAATTGGTATTTGGTAAAGATGCTTATAAATATAAACGGACACTACGACGGTTTATACGTGAGTTTAAATATTATGTATTAGAAAATAAAGCGGCTTTTGCTGTTCTTGCTTCGATGGTAGTTATTGCTATTGGGACGATTTTGTATTTAAATTTTAATGTCTATCATAAAACATATCGGCAGACCCAACGAATGACACATAATAATTTATCGGTTTCGGTTGAAAAATCGATTTTAACCAAATTAGATCTTGGAGGTAATGAGCTTAGTACATATTATTTAGCTTTAGCTGTACATATTCGTAATAACGGTAGAAATGCAGCAAGTTTAGATTATGATAATTTTCAAATTGATGTTGCTAATCGGATGATACAACCGACTTTGGATCGCTCAACTTTATTTCCTGATTTAGGTCTTCCTTATACGAGAAGTACTCAAATTGGGGTGGGAGAAGAAGATACATATGTGTTGGTTTATGAGATAGATGAATCTTTGATTCAGCAAAAAAAGACTTTAAAAATTTTGGATTCGTTAACTTTTGAAATTGGTAGTGTTACCCCTATATATAAAACGGTTAATTTAAATTATGAAACGATTAATGAAACTAAGCAGATACGAGAAGTTGATTTTGATAAGATTTTGGAATTGTCAGGAACGAGTGTAGGGTTAACACAGATTCAGATTCATGATTTTGAAGTAATGAATTCTTATGAATATTCATATCAAAGTTGTACGAATGGTGTTTGTCAAGATTTAAAAAATAAAGTAACATCTTCTTCTGGTAGAAGTTTACTTGTTTTGGATCGGATGTTTCAGTTAGATACGTATTCGACATATTATCATGTTCGTAAGGGGGCTAGTAGTTTTGTAAATGATTTTGTCAAAGTTCGTTATGTGGCTAATAATCAGACCATTACAACGACAGTGACGGATGTTACACCTAAAGAGGTTACAGATAAATGGGTATTTGATATTAATTCTTCTATTGCTAATGCAACAAGAATTGATTTACTTGTTAACTTACGTGGAGACTTATATGTTTTACGTGTGAAATAGGAAAGATTTTTATCTTTCTTTTTTTGTCGTCTTATGATACGCTTAAAACGAGAGGGATAATATGAATGCAAAAGTTTTAATTGTTGAAGATGATGTCTCCATATTAATGGGACTTAAATTTTGTTTAGAACAGGAAGGCTTTGTTGTGGAGACTGCTTCACTAGGGAAAGAAGCTTTAGAGAAAGTAAGGAATACTTTTGATTTAGTTTTACTTGATTTGAATTTGCCTGATATGAATGGTTTTGAAATATTGGAACAAATTAAAGATATTCCGGTTATTTTTCTAACTGCTAATGATGAAGAAGTTTCCATTGTTCAAGGGCTTGATATGGGAGCTGAGGATTATATTACTAAACCTTTTCGAACACGAGAATTAATTAGTCGAATGAAAGCTGTTTTAAGAAGGAGAAATGCTTTAAATGCCAGTAAGATTTATCTTCATAATTTAGTGATTGATCCGAAACAGGCTAAGGTATTAAAAAATAATCAAGAAATCTTTTTGACAACGATGGAGTATAAAATCTTACTTATTTTGGCGACGAATCCTAATGTGGTTTTTACTAGGGAAAAATTGCTTGCAGATATTTGGGATGTGGATGAAGAATATGTAAATGATAATACTTTAACGGTTTATATTAAGCGTTTAAGAGAAAAAATTGAAGATAATCCTAATCAACCTAAGATTATTCTTACTGTCCGTGGGATTGGCTATAAAATAGGAGATAAAAGTGATGAAAAGAAATAAAATTGTTTTTTGGCTTGTGCTTCTTTTTTTCTTTTTGTTAGGTCTTTTCTTAACATTTTCTTTGTTTGATCGGGCTAAACGTGAACTTGTGTTAAATAATCAAACCGTTGTTATGAATTTGCTTGAGAATCATCCAGAGTTAGAAGGAGAGATTGTTGACTCTTTAAAAAATATTCAAGATGTGTATGATGCGAGTGTCTTAGAAAAATATGGTTTAACCTCTTTGTCTTCTTTAGAATATCTACCACGAATTCATGATTTGAAAATGACTTTTTTATTTGTTTTTTTCGCTTACTTTGGCTTATTTGTTTTGATTGTTTGGATTTTTTTTAAACGTAATGAACGACAAAGAAAAAAAGAGATTGCTAAAATTGATGATTATTTATTTTCGTTACTTTCTGAACAGATAAAAGTTGATTTAAAAGACTTTAAAACTGGAGATTTAGCAACTTTACAAAATGATTTAATGAAAGTAACTAGTCGTTTGAAAAATGCTTTAGAAAGTTCTACTAAAGATAAGATGGAGCTATCTAAGACGCTTGCTGATATTTCTCATCAATTAAAAACACCATTAACCAGTTTACTTATTTTAAATGATAATTTATCTTATGATATTGATGAAGAAACAAAGAAGAAATTTTTAAAAAAACAAGAACAAATTATTTTACATTTAAAGGAACTTATTATTAGTTTGTTAAAAGTAAGTCAAATTGAAAGTGGTATGATTGTTTTAAAAAAAGAAAAAGTTTCATTACAGAAAATTTTAGAGAATGTTTTTGATGCATTGGATCTTTTATTAGTCGCGAAGAATATTGAAATCCAATTTAACTCTGAAACAAAAGGCATGATTTTAGGGGATGCAACATGGCTTATGGAAGCGTTTTTAAATATTGTTAAGAACGCTTGTGAACATTCATATGAGAACGGTAAAATTGTAGTTTCAGTTAGTGAAAATCCTATGTATACTGAAGTTGTAATTACTGATTTTGGTAAAGGAATTGCTAAACAAGACTTGAAACATATTTTTGAACGATTTTATAAAACAAGTACGGATAAAGAAAGTATTGGAATTGGTCTTAATTTAACTAAAAGTATTTTAACAAGAAGTGGGGCGACAATTACTTGTAAAAGTGAGGTTGGCAAGTATACTTCTTTTGTTATACATTTTTATAAAAGTATTGTTTGATATGATGTCAAAATGTCATACTGAAATTATGTTAATGCAATTTTAGAAAGGAATCCTATCATATTATATTTAAGAGTTCACTGAAAAGTTCATTGATAAGTTCATTGAAAAGTTCACTGAAAATGAGCAAAAGATTTTACAAGAATTAGTAAAGAATTCATTTATAACGTAATAGAAGTAGAGTAGTTCTACTTTTTCCGTTATGGTAGATATAATTCTTTTTTATAAGAGTATTGTTTGATTTTGATGACAAAATTGTCATAATGAAGTCATTTCTTTGTCATAAACTTGTAGTATAATCTTAGACATTGAAAGGGATGAGTGTTTGTGGAAATATTACGAGTTGAAAATTTATCGAAAAGTTATGGTAAAGATTCTACTTTGGTGGAAGCGCTTAAAAATGTTTCATTTTCTGTTAATAAGGGAGAATTTGTCGCGATTGTTGGACCTTCTGGTTCAGGAAAAAGTACGCTTTTACATATTTTAGGCGGAGTTGATAAACCAACCAGTGGTCATGTTTATGTTGAGGGAACAGATGTGTTTTCTTTAAATGAAAATAACTTGGCGATTTTTAGGCGTCGTCAAGTAGGACTTATTTATCAATTTTATAATTTGATACCTATTTTGAATGTTCGAGAAAATATTTCGTTACCTGTTTTGTTAGATGGAAAAGAACCTGATGAGAAATATTTAAATGAATTGATTGAAACTTTAGGATTACAGGATCGAGTTAATCATTTACCAAATGAGCTTTCTGGGGGACAACAGCAACGGGTTAGTATTGGTCGTTCGTTAATGTATCATCCATCTTTGCTCTTGGCTGATGAGCCAACAGGTAATTTGGATAGTAAGAGCAGTCATGAGATTATGGAACTGTTAGAACTTTCTAATCGTAAATATGGTCAAACGATTATTATGATTACTCATGATGAAAACTTAGCAATGCATGCAAATCGTATTATTACAATCGAAGATGGTCAAATTATTCGGGATGAAAAGGTGAATTTAAGATGAAACTTTTAAATCGATTGACTATAAAGCATCTTTTAATGAATAAAAAAAGAACGATTGTAACGATTATAGGGATTACCTTATCAACTGCTTTAATGGTGGGAATTGGATTACTTGTTTCAACTTTTGTACATGCTATGATTGATGATGTGGTTCAAAATTCCGGCTCTTATCATGCTTACTATGATGGGATTACAAAAGATGAAATGGAGCAGATTGGAAGACATATTGATGTTTCTTCTTCTTATTCTTATGGAGTAATTGGTTTTGCAGATTCTTCTAGCACGAATATGTATAAACCTTACTTGTATGTTGTGTCAGCTGATGATACTTATTTTGCTCATGAAGACTTATTAGAGGGAAGATATCCAATAAATGATCATGAAATTGTTATTCCTAATCATTTGCTTACTAATGGAGAAGTAGAACTTTCTGTCGGAGATGAAATTACTTTACAAATTGGTCCTAGAATATCTGATGGAGAAGAAATCTATAGTAATAATGTTTCATTAATAGAGTCATTTGATGAAAATGATGAGGTTATTGTTGATGAGAAGGTTGTTCCATATACGACAAAAACTTATCAAATTGTGGGAATTATTGATCGAAGTAAAGTGGAGGATTATTCTGCCCCTGGATATACGGTCTTTACCACCAAAAGTGAAGATATACAAATGTATCGAACTTTTGTAGAATATAAAAATATCAAAAAAACTTATGAGCTTACAGAAGATATTTGTGCGAATTTGAATGGTAATGTATCTTGTGATGTTCATGATCAACTTTTGTATTATTATGGAGTTTCAAAATATTCAAATATTAATCGCACGATTACATCTTTGCTTGCTATTGTTTTAACACTTTTAAGTGTAGGATCAATTATTGTTATTTATAATTCTTTTGCAATTTCTACGATGGAAAGAAAAAAATCTTTTGGACTATATGCAAGTTTAGGAGCTACTCCTAGACAAATAAAATATACTGTCTTTTTTGAAGCTTTCTTAGTTGGTATTATAGGTATTACTCTTGGTGTATTAGGAGCCTTTTTAGGAATCTATATTGTTGTACAGATACTTAATTATTTAATTGCTGATACTTTGGGAATGACTTTAGTTTTTACAGCGAATCCTTATTATGTCTTTATTCCAATTTTGTTTATGATCGTAGTAGTTTATTTTTCAGCTTTTATTCCGGCGAAACGTTCTAGTAAAATTACTGCTATTGAAATGATTAGGGAAAATGATGAAATAAAAATTCCTCGAAAAAAAGTTAAAACGCCAAAGTGGGTTCGTAAAATTTTTGGTATGGAAGGCGAGATCGCTTTAAAAAATATGAAGAGAAATAAAAGAAAATATCGTATTACGTTATTGTCTTTGTTCATTAGCATCGTTTTATTTATATCTTTTAGTACGTATTTAAAATATGGTTTATCTGTTGTGGAGTTAAATGAACTTCCTAATTATGATATTTTGGTTTCTAGTGAAGAGAGTGATGTGTTAGAAGAAATTAGAACGAATGATTTAATTAAAAACTCGCATTTATTTTATTCCAATACTTTGTTTTATGAAATGCTTGATGAGTCTATGTATCAAAAAGAATATTTTGATTTTATGAAAAATTATTATGGGGATGATTATCATAAAATATCTGTAGTTGCTGTTATATTAGAAGATGCTGATTATAAAGCATTAACCGATATATATCATGTCTCTTCAGATACAATGTTATTTTTAAATGAACTTTCTTATACAGATTATTATGATGGAAATCGTCTTGCTTATCATACACCTATTTTTGCTCAGAATATGTCTTCATTTAATTTCTGTAATGGCGATGGGGATATTTGTAAAGAAATGCTAATTTATTTAGTTAGTGAGGAAGAAAAGAGTAGTTTGTTTGATGAATATATGCATGATGATTCTATTCAAACTGTTTTCTTATCAAATAGTATTGCTTTAAATAGTGAATTGTTTGTAGATACTGAAATAGATGAAGATGGTAATAGTATAACGACAGACTATATGGATCGTCATCAATATTTGACTATTCAAAGTGATGAATATGAAAGTCTTTATCAAGAATTAGATAAGAATTATGGTTCAACATCAAATGTTAGTATTAGTTCACCAACTATTGATTATCAAAATGAGAAAAATTCTTTATTGGCTATTAAAATTTTAATGTATGGATTTATTGCTTTGGTTACTTTAATTGGTGTCACAAGTGTCTTTAATACGATTTATACAAGTATTCATTTACGAAGAAAAGAATTTGCTATGTTAAGAAGTGTTGGCTTGTCACCTAAAGGATTTCAAAAAATGATTTTCTTTGAAAGTTTGTTCTTTGGTTTAAAATCTTTACTTTATGCTTTACCAGTCTCTTTTGGCTTTATTTTCTTAATTTCAAGAAGTATGGGATACTCCTTCCAGTTTGGGGGAATTCTAATTCCATGGGGATCTATTTTTATTGCTATAATTGGAGTGTTCGTGTTAATTCTTGTTACAATGATGTATTCAACGAGAAAAATTAAAAAGGAAAATATTTTAACTTCTTTGCAGGATGAAAATATATAACTTAAAGTTAAAAAAATTGAACTTTTATTGGAAGTCACTGAAAAAGTAATGAAATAAAAAAATGATATTTAGAATCTATTTCTATTTATCATTTTTTTATTTAAATT
>CALVJI010000031.1 GCA_944332105.1 uncultured Bacilli bacterium | reverse complement strand
ATGAAGATGGCAATCAAGCCTTAACTTACCCAATTGGCCTTATTACAGTAGATGAGTTAATGTTAGGTGGTTTAGCTAATGGTTATTTAAATAGACTATCTTATACTTATTCATCAAGTCATTACTGGACTATGTCGCCTAGGATTTTCCTCGCCTCGTCTGTCGTGGCGGCGGGATTTATTGTGAACTCGACCGGGATTGCTGACTACGGTCGTGTTTCCCACACACATGGCGTGCGCGCGGTTATCAATCTGAAGGCTGATACTCCGATAATAAAAGGAATTGGGACGGCTAATGACCCTTTTGTGGTAGGATAAAATTCAAAGAACAAATGTTAATACACTTTTTAATGTATTAACTTTTTTTTGTAATAAAAAGTTGGAAATGATTATTTCTGTGA
This sequence comes from uncultured Bacilli bacterium, assembly GCA_944332105.1. Taxonomy (GTDB): domain Bacteria; phylum Bacillota_I; class Bacilli_A; order RF39; family UBA660; genus Ventrenecus. Next base: position 11,602 of record CALVJI010000031.1, on the reverse strand, counting down.
TTTACAAAATCTTTTTTCAATGATACAATTTTTATAATAGGAACATATAAAGAATGGCTTGGTGAAATAGGAAAGGCGTGGTTTTAGAAGGTATAATTTAAAGTTTTTTGAACATGTTAAAAATGATTGTTTTGTGAAAGGGTGAGAGAATGAAAAAGGGGATACATGTAACAAGTGAAATTAAAACGCTTAAAAAGGTGTTATTACATCGACCTGGTAATGAACTTTTAAATTTGACGCCAGATACACTTCATGAACTTCTATTTGATGATATTCCATTTTTAAAAGATGCACAGGAAGAACATGATGAATTCGCGCGTATTTTAAAAAGCAATGGAGTAGAAGTCGTTTATTTGGAAGATTTGATGGCTGAAGTATTGGATCTTGATGAAGAGATTAAGAAAAAGTTTTTGAAACAATTTATTTTAGAAGCGGGTATTTGTACTCCTAAATATAAAGATTTGGTTTTTGAGTATTTGATGAGTTTTCGGAATACAAAAGAACTTGTTTTGAAAACTATGGAAGGAATTCAAGTTAAAGAAATAAATCGTCGTAAAAGAGAAGTTGAAAAATCATTAGTTGACTTGGTTACGGATGATACCAATTTCTTGGCGGCTCCGATGCCTAATTTATATTTTACACGTGATAATTTTGCAAGTATTGGAGAGGGTATTTCTTTAAATCGAATGTATTCTGTTACGCGTAATCGCGAGACAATTTATGCAGAGTATATTTTTACATATCATCCTGATTATAAAAATACGCCAAGATACTATGAGAGAACTTATGACTATCATATTGAAGGTGGCGACATTTTAAATTTAAATGAACATACAATTGCTGTGGGTATTAGTCAGAGAACGCGTGCTGAGTCCATTGATCAGTTAGCGAAGAATTTGTTTCGGGATAAGAATTGTAAAATCGATACAGTTTTAGCTTTTAATATTCCAAATTCACGTGCTTTTATGCATTTAGATACTGTTTTTACTCAAGTGGATCGTAATATCTTTACATATCATCCAGGAATTATGGATACTTTGCAAGTCTTTGAAATTACAGAAGGAAATGATCCTAATAGTGAAGAGGATTTGAATGTTCGCGAGATTAATGATTCTTTAAGTAATATTCTAGAACATTATATTGGTGTTCCTGTGACACTTATTCCATGTGCTGGTGGCGATAAGGTAGGCAGTGAACGAGAACAATGGAATGATGGTTCTAATACGCTTTGTATTGCTCCAGGAGTGGTAGTTGTGTACGATCGTAATGAAGAAACAAATCAAGTATTGCGTGAAGCTGGTTTAACGGTTTTGGAATTACATGGTGCAGAATTATCAAGGGGTCGTGGAGGACCTAGATGTATGAGTATGCCTTTAGAAAGGGAATGATGAAATGAATGTGGATTTAAAAGGTCGCGATCTTTTAAAATTATTGGATTATTCGAAAGAGGAAATTCTATATTTAATTAGTTTGGCGAAAGTGCTGAAAGAAAAGAAGAAGAAACATGAGCCTCATGCTTATTTGAAAGGAAAAAACGTCGTTTTATTATTTGAGAAAGATTCAACAAGAACGCGTTGTGCTTTTGAAGTTGGGGCTATGGACTTAGGTATGGGTGTTACTTATTTAGGACCAAGTGGTTCCCAAATGGGTAAGAAAGAGAGTATTGCTGATACAGCACAAGTGTTATCAAGAATGTATGATGGTATTGAGTATCGTGGGTTTGACCAAACGATCGTTGAAGAATTAGCAAGAAATGCTTCTGTACCTGTTTGGAACGGTCTTACAAATGAGTTTCATCCAACGCAGATGTTGGCTGATATTTTAACTATACAAGAAAATTTTGGAGAGATTCGTGGAAGAAAACTTGTTTTTTTAGGAGACGCTCGCAATAATGTGGCGTGTTCTTTGATGGTTGTCTGCGCTAAATTAGGAATTCACTTTGTGTGCTGTGCTCCTAAAGAATTATTCCCACCCGCTTCTTTAGTCGCGACTTGTCAAGAGATTGCCAAGGAAGAAGGTTCTTCAATTTTATTAACGGAGAATACTTCGGAAGGAGTTAAGGATGCTGATGTTATCTATACAGATGTTTGGGTATCGATGGGTGAAGATGCTTCTTTATGGGAAAAAAGAATTCAGTTATTAAAACCTTATCAGGTTAATGAACAAGTAATGAGTATGGCTAAACCAACAGCTATTTTCTTACATTGTTTGCCTTCTTTTCATGATACACATACGACTATTGGTAAAGAAATTTATGATAAATTTGGGCTTTCTGAAATGGAAGTTACCGATGCTGTCTTTATCTCTAAAGCTTCAAAGGTTATGGATCAAGCTGAAAATCGCTTACATACGATTAAAGCTGTGATGTATGCGACATTAAAAGATGAATAAAAGACGTAGAATCGTGATTGCCTTAGGAGGAAATGCCTTAGGTAACACACCGACTGAGCAGTTAGAAAATGTAAAAAAGGCCGCTAAAAGCATTGCAAGGTTTGTTAAAGAAGGATATGAAGTTGTCGTCACTCATGGTAATGGACCTCAAGTGGGAATGATTAATCAAGCTTTAGAATATTCGCATGAAAATGAAGATACACCATCGGTACCTTTTGCTGAATGTGGCGCGATGAGTCAAGGTTACATCGGCTATCATTTACAGCAGGCGTTGCAACAAGAGTTTCAGGATGAGGGTATAACTAAAAGTGCCATTACGGTAGTTACACAGGTGTTAGTAGATGCGAAGGATCCACATTTTAAAAATCCAACTAAACCAATCGGTACTTTTTATACGAAAGAGGAGGCTTTAGAGCTGGAAAAGAACAATGGCTGGGTTATGAAAGAAGATGCCGGTCGGGGATATAGGCGAGTCGTAGCTTCACCAGAGCCTTTAAAAATCATTGAAAAGAAAGTTATTGCTGATTTATTAAAGAAAGGACATGTCGTAATTGCAGCTGGTGGAGGCGGTATTCCCGTTGTTCGTAAGTGGAATAAATTACGAGGCGTAGATGCCGTCATTGATAAAGATAAAACGAGTGCTTGTTTAGCTGCTCTAATTCACGCCGATATTTTACTTATTTTAACAGCCGTTGAAGCCGTTTATCTACATTACAATACAGCTAATGAAGAAAAAATCAAAAAAATGAATGTCAAAGAAGCGAATCAGCATATAAAAAATCATGAGTTTAGTGAAGGCAGTATGCTTCCAAAGATTGAAGCGTGTGTTTATTTTGTAAAGAAAAGAAAAAAGGAAGCTTTCATTACTTCTCTTGCCAAGGCTTATCAAGCTATTCAAGGGACTGAAGGCACGAAAATTGTATGGAGGGATTAATTTGAAAACAAAGAAAAAGGGGTTTTTAACATCATTTTCAATTATTCTTATTTTAATTTTTGCTTTGGGTATTATTTCACATTTTTTACCAAAAGCAGAATTTGTAGGAGATGAAATTGTAAATGGTAGTGGAGTAGTTGGAGCCAGTTTATCTGATATTTTAATGGCACCGATTCTCGGTTTTGAAAATGCGATAGATGTAGGCATCTTTGTATTAATTTTAGGTGGTTTTTTAGCTGTAGTAGCTAAAACTAAAGCTTTGGAAACTGGAATTCAAGTTTTGGTTCGTAAATTAAAAGGACATGAACTTGTTTTAATTCCAATTTTAATGTTTGTATTTTCATTAGGTGGAACGACTTATGGAATGCTCGAAGAAACAGTTGGTTTTTATGCTTTATTATCTGCAACTATGGTTATGGCTGGTATGGATACAGTGGTAGCTTCTGCAATTGTGTTACTCGGAGCTGGTAGTGGTGTTTTAGGCTCTACTATTAATCCATTTGCTGTTGGAGCAGCCATTAGTGCTTTACCGGAAGGTACTGTAGTTAATCAAGGTTTAATTATTGGCATAGGTGTAGTTTTATGGTTAACTACATTACTTATTTCAATTACCTTTGTTATGTTATATGCAAGACGTGTTATTAAGAAAAAAGGTTCAACTATTCTTTCGTTGAGAGAACAAAAAAATATGGAAAAAGAATATGGAGTTAAAGCTGAAACTACTGAAGAAGTTCATTTAACTTTTAATCAAAAAGTAACCTTATGGTTATTTGCACTTACTTTTGTAGTTATGATTATTGGCTTTATTCCATGGGAAGATTTTAGTATTACTTTCTTCTCTAAATTTACAGGTTGGTTAACTGGTAGTCCACTTGGTAGTTGGTATTTCTTTGAAGCAGCTTTATGGTTCTTAATTATGGCTGTATTAATTGGAATTGTTAATCGAACTGGTGAAAAAGGCTTTGTTGATACTTTTGTTGATGGGGCCGATGATATGGTTGGTGTTATTTTGATTATTGCGATTGCTCGTGGGGCTTCTGTATTAATGCAAGTAACACATTTAGATAACTATATTATTTATAATGCGGCTGAGATTTTACGGGATGTACCATCTTTTGTGTTCACACCATTAAACTATTTGTTACATGTTGTTTTATCTGTGCTTGTACCATCTTCCTCTGGATTAGTTTCTTTATCTGCACCGATAATTGGGCCACTTGCTACTCAATTAGGATATAGTGTTGAGACAACGGTAATGACGTTAGTTGCTGCTAATGGACTTGTAAATTTAATTACACCAACATGTGGGGCGATTATGGGTGGTCTTGCTATTGCTAAAGTAGAATATTCTACTTGGGTTAAATGGGCATTGAAAGTGGTATTATGTATTGCGCTTATGAATATCATTTTATTAACCTTATTTTCAATGGCTTTGAATTAATTTTAATGGACTATTAACTGAGAAAAAAGTTACTAGTCTTTTTTATTTAATAGAGAAGTAATATATTATTTCTGAATTTGATTTTTTTAATTTAAATGTATCTAAAAAGCGAGTCTTTTTTGACTCGTTTATTTATTGGTTCATCCCCACTAAATCGTGGAGAAGTTTTCAAAATTACCTCACTAAAAAGTGTTAAGCCAAGATTTCATCTTTGTCTTCATCTTTTTTTGAAACTGGAATTCCTATTCTAGATAAGTAACTTGCAAAATTATGTGATATAGATTCGCGGTAAAAATGTGCTACAGTTGCTACATAATTATTTTCATTGAATTGACTCATGTCTGCTGTGAAAAAATATTTGAAGTCGATGATAAATGAATCAAGTAAATCATTTTCCATTTTAGTTTTATCATCAAATTCAAGCATGTAAAACCTAGGTTTTTCTCCATTTCGATAAGAGTTTAAAGCATGCTCTTTTCTTATTGGATTGGATTTTATATTTACAAAATCTAAATATGTACCGCTTTTAAATTCCTCTAATAAAAAAAGTGGAGCAACTAACACTGATAAAATAGCATTAGGATTTGTATCATAAATCCGTTCTAAATCACAAGTTTGTGATAGTACTATGACATACCTAAATTCAACCTCATCTACTTCAATATCATTTTCTCTTACTTTTATATTTCTAAAAAGTTTTATGTTTTTATATATATATCTCCTTGCTCAATCAGCTTTGAAGCTAATTTTCTTTTTTCAAGCATTATTTAAACTTAATACTCCATTTCTTTGAAGTAGCACTTTTTATGACACATTTTTCATTTGTTTTTGCTTGATAATTTTTAACATTATAACTTTTATTTTTCATATTATATTCTTTATTATAATTATTGTCGGAAATAAAAGTATGATTTGTTCCAATTTTATTATATTCTTTATTAAAATTAATATTATTAGATAAAAATGAAGAGTTATTCATCCATATCACTCCTTAAGTTGTCTTCTATACATTTTTCAAAGATTTCTATATTCTTGTCATGTATTTTAGTTAAGACATCTATTGCATCATCTTGTTCTACTAAAGAGTTGCTATATCCTTCAATATCTATTAAATATATTTTTTCCATTAAATCGGCTGGCATATTTCTATTTGGAATCCCTACTTGTAGCCGACACAATAAATCATAATTTTCATCTAACTTAAAATCGATAATTCTGATTTCCTGTAACATATTTTTTTCTTCAATAAAGTTATTGTCAAATATAAGTGCGTTATTGATGTATCCTGTCCAATCAAAAATTTCTTTCTTATTTTTGATTGGCATTTTAATTAAATTTACATATCTTAATCCTATTCTGTTAAAATTTTTTATATTGTATTCTTTTGTTAAACATTTTACAATATTTTTTAAAAATGGTTTTACATAAGTAAAGGATGTATACTTAAGACTTTCATATAAAATACTATCGCTATTAATAGTAATTCTTTCAGTTTTAGATGAATTATATAAAATGTTTTGAATTTTCAATTCAGGGTCAGATAGCATTGCTTCAGGATTGTTTTTATCATGATCTTTTATGATTATATTTCTATTTTGTATGTCTCTTCTTTCATTAATTGGGAAATCTTTAGTTAGTAATGAAATTAATTTGTCATATTCGCCTTCATTTAGTTTGTTTTCTAGATCAAGTCTAATTATAAAGTTACTAATATAATTTTTTTTATATTTTTTTGACATAGTAATCTCCTTTTGAATTATAGTATTATATTCTAAAAGTTGTATTCTTACAATACTATTTTACTATACTTTTTTGTTATTTTACTATAATTTTTATAATAATGTAAAAATAAGTAATTATTTATAAAGCTGGTTAAAGACATGAAATTCTGACTAGAAGGGCGATTTGATTCGGAAATACCTAAGAAAATCGGCTTTATAAATAGAAAAATATACTATTGGATACCTTATTGCATCTAATTTCTTCAATCATTACAATTAGTCAGAATAGTTAAAAAAGTGATGACAATCACATCCCAAATTTTATATTTATGTTTTCTTGGTTGTCTGGTTCTGTAATTCTTTCATTTTTAAAACTTGAAATTCTGATTTTTCAGGATTCACTTCATATTTTTTTATATTACATCAATACCATTGTATTAAAAAACAATTGATGCTTTTTTATCTAAAGTTACTCATTTCTTGAATGATCCACTTCATTATTATATTTACAATATATTCTTGTTCTCTTTGAGTTAGTTCTTTATTTTTAGGAATAAAGTGCCATTTGAAAAGACAACTTCTACAGCATGTCGCGGTAGCGTGTTGAGCAATAAAAACAGGATGTCTTTTCATCGGTGTTTGGTGACCATCATTTTTGGGATAAGCAGGGGCTAATCTTTTTGCAATAAAGTCTTTTGCATGTTCTTTGATGGTATCTAAACCTTTTTCTTTAATATAAATTAAGTCTTTTTCTTTTAAATGAAAGCTGTTTCTAAATTTTGATTTGGCTAATTTTTCTAGAATATCTGTCATTTTTTTCACCTGTTTTTATTTTATCATAAGTTTATTTTTTGGAATAAATAAACTTCTTGTAGTTGACTATTCTTTTTGCTACATGTTGTTAAAACTAATTGATAGGTATTTTTGGGTAAAACAATATAACCACTTTTTTGTTGGTAGTCGATGGCTTTTAATTGATAAGTATATAATTTTTGATCTTTTAAAATATAAGCTTGATCGCCAATAGTTAACTTATCTAGGTTTTTGAAGTAAGAAATGTTACTATTACCTGAGTGGGCGGCTAATAGAATTGTACAATTTTCTTCTGGATGACAATTTAAACTTATTTGTTCGATATTTTTTTCTACTGTATTTTGATTATTCTCTTTGGCAAAATATCCTTGTTCTAGTTCTATTTTAGGAATTTTTAAAATTCCATAGTAAGGTGAAGTTTTTGTTTCTTTAGTTTGATAGTTATCATAGAGAAGTAAACTCCTTTGGTTACTTATAGTATCATTTACATTTTTTATCCACAGAAAACTACTACTTATGAACAGTAGGATAAGAATGAGTATTCTTTTTTTCATTTCTTTTCCTTTCAAAGTAACTAATAGTTGAAGGAATTTCACAAATATATTTTGCAGTGTTTGGAACTTCATAAACTTCTTTTTGGTTTTGAATTGTTTCTTTTTTGGTAATAACGCTCGTTTTACTATCTTGATATTCTAACTGAATGATAATTTTTTCGTTGAAAGGAAGATATCCTGACACGGGTATTTCTAGTAAATAATATGTTCCTAAAGGTAAATTTTCAATGTGAATAAGACCTTGGTCATCTGTTTTTAAACTTGTGATTTCTTCATTTTGATAGTAGATAATTTTGTTGTTTACAAATATGTCTTCGGCAGCATAAATGGTAAAAATCACATTTGGTATAGGTGTATTTTGTTCATCTATTTTTTCAATGATGATTTCACCGGTAATTCTTTGATTTGGAAAATAGATGGTTAGTATTTCTGGGGTGCTTTTGGTGATTTCAAAGGTGATTTTATTTTTGTTAATGGTATAACCAGGAATATTTTGATCAATTTCTTCTAGTTCATAAATGGATGGATATAGAAAGTCCGTAGTAAAGCTTCCTTCTTCATCTGTTTTGAAAAGACAGTTTTCATTAGGACAAATATATACCTCATTAATGGTGTCATATATTTTAAAAGCAATATTTTTCATTTTTATTTTATCTTTAGTTTCCGCATCTACTTTGGTTACTTTTACTTTACGTTTGTAAGCTTTATTTACAAAGTCTAAAGTAATATGAGATTCACTGTTTTCATCGATGATAAGAAAGTAATCTGTTATTTTTTGAAAATTTTCTTTGCCTGTTTTTTGAACAATGGTATATTCACCATAAGGAAGGGTAAAGGTGCTTTTTCCTTGGTCATCTGTTTTTATAGTTGTGAATAACTTTTGATCCCAATTTTGAATAATGTCAAAAATAATACCGTTTTCTTCTTTGTTGCCAAAGATTGTTTCATAATATTTGGTAATCGTTATTTGTTTTTTGATCACTTCATCTTTAACAGTTAGATAAAAGTCTTGATCGATATATTCTTCATTTAAGAAAATTTCATATTTTGTCTCATCTAGTTCATAGCCTTCTGGTGGGGCAATTTCTTGGATATAATATTTTCCTAAAGGAATATTTTCAATTTTAGTTTCTTCGCCAGTGATGGTTATGGTTTTATAAAGGGTACCATCTTCTTTATATAAACCATAGACTGCATTTAGAAGGGTAGCATTGCCACTTGGGATGAAAGAGTCTGTATCTTGATCTTTTTTGGATAAGATTATATTTGTTAAGTAAGGTTTATTTACTAAGGTAATTTGTTGTACTTTATCCGAATTTTCGTCGACTGTGATTTCTTCTGGGTCACTTTTTATATAGTATTCTTTACCACTTATTTGATTTATTTTATAGGTGCCGTATGGTAGAGTGACCTTTGCATAGCCATTTTCATCGGTAGTGATCGTTGTAAAAACTTTATTGCTCCAAGTTTCTATAATTTCAAAAACAGCATTTTCTTCAGGTATTTTTTCATTGTCTATTTCATAGTATTTTTGTAAGATCAGATCATTTTTGATCACACTTTCATAGACCGTAATTTCAAATTCTTTGGTTAAATGTTCCATAGTAAGATGAACAGGATATTTTGTTTCATCAATTTCATATCCTTTAGGTGGTGTTATTTCTTTGATGTAGTAATCGCCTAGAGGAACTGTTTCAAATTGACCTACGCCATTATAAATTGAGGCTGAACGGTATAATTGTCCATCAAGCGTATATAAGCCATAGACCGCATTGTTAAGTGTAGCCATGCCTGATGGGGTACTGGAATTCGTGTCACGATCTTTCTTTTTAATTGTAAATTTAATGCGATAGGGAAGGTTTTGAATAGACAGTCTTGTCGTGGTACTGCTTTTTTCATTGACAATAACTTCTTCGTCTTCAGCTAATTTGTACAAGTCTTTACCTTTGGTTTGTCTAACGATGTAAACTCCATATGGTAAAGTTACACTAGATTCTCCATTTTTGTCGGTAGTAATCGTTTGATAAACTTTATTTGTTTTCTTGTCAATAATGTCAAAAACAGCGCCTTCTTCAGTAGAACTCTTGTAGTCTTTCGTGTAGTATTTGGTAATGATTAAATTTGTTTTGTATACTTCATCTGTTACTTTTACAGTTTGGGTGTTTTGGATATTATCGGCAGTTATTGAGACTGGATATTTGGTTTCATCTTTTTTATAGCCTAAAGGAGCAGTTACTTCTTTAATGTAGTAGTTACCTATAGGAATATCTTTAAATGTGGATTCACAATTGGTGAGACTTACGATTCTATATAAAGAATTCTTTTCTGTATATAAACCATAAACTGCATTTTCTAAGGAAGCGGAGCCAGTTGGTGTACATGTTTGGGTATCTTTATCTACTTTAATTAGCTTAATAGAGCCCGATACTGTTTTGTAGTTTAATATTGCTTTGGTATTAGGTAAGTCTCCTGGTAATAGCAAATCTTGGCCTGTGTTGTGATGATAAACTACAAAGGATGTAGACCAATCATTATTTGCTTTTTCTAGAGTGATAGTTCCGGTTTTATTTTGAGAAGTAGGTGTAATTTTTAAAGTGTTTCCTTCTTTAGTAATTGATGTGTATTCTGATTCTGTGATGTTAAAGTTACCTAACACCTGATTTTGATCTGTTAATGTAACTGTACTTTTGTAAGGTAAGGTGATTGTTTGATTCGCAAAGCTTGGTAGTTTTTTGTGCTTGGCAATCAAATTGTCAATATCTTTATATAATTGAGTGATAATTGTTGGTGTTTCAATTTTAGAAGCCCAAGGGTCTTGGTGGTTATTGTGACTTGTGAAAGCAAAATCTCTACCTAAAGCCATCCAAATTTTGGCTTGTGTTGCGACGAGCCATGGTATGGTTACGTGATTTTGATAACCATAGCCGTAGTAAGCAATTAAGCTAATTTCTTCTAGTTTTTCTTTGGTCAGACCTACTTTGTTTGCCAATTCGTCTATTGACATATCCTTATATCCTTCATATATTTCACTTGATAGTGGAGTGCCCGGTTCGATACAATAAAGTGTTTTTCCATCACTTTTTCTAGTAAAGTGTTCAAAGTCACCATATTTGCCATTGGAATCTACATAGTGATATGTTCCAATGAATTTAGCCGTGATTTGATCCGTTACTGTCGCGGCAGAAACCCCTTTTATTCCGCATAAAATTAAAAATAAACATAAAAAAACTTTTTTCTTCATAAAAATTCTCCTTCTACTATTCTTATACAAGAAAAAAGTTCGATTTCCTTTTTTTTTCGAAAAAATCGTTCGACAAATTTCGCGGGAAAGAAATATAGAATTTATTAAACTAACTATTTGAAAGTATTTGTTAAAATAAAAAAAGTACGTAATTTGTACGTAAAAGTTTTTTATATATAAAAAAATCCTTTAAATAAGGGAATTATTTCAATTTGGTGCCCTAAAGGAAGAAGTAGAACAACTTCTAGGACAAAAGATATAGTTAGTAATAACTATTAACTAATATAAGTATAACATTTATAGAAAATAAAAGCAAGTTAGACGCATCCAACTTGCTTAGGTGTAGTCCGAAGACATTCACCGCCATTCACATTTATAATATACCATAATTAGTAAAATTATGCAATATATATGCTATTTTTTTATATAATTTCTGAATTCTCAAAGTAAAAGCTCTTTTTTTAATTGAGGGGTTTTTAGTTTGAGAATTGGCATGAGTTTTTAGTT
>CALVJI010000030.1 GCA_944332105.1 uncultured Bacilli bacterium | reverse complement strand
TACTTTAGAAGAGATTTTAGCCTTTAAAAAAGATAGTGAGTGATCACTACTTTTTCAAGTGGCTGTGAATTGTAACAAAGAAATCTTGACATCTTTATAAAATCTTCGTAAAATAACGTGCATGAAAGGAATGGTATCTAATGAATAAAAAAGATTTATTAAAAATTCGTCGTCTAGCTACAAGTTTAAAAAATTCTTCAATGAAAAGAACAAGTTGGTTTATGGCTTTTGAACAAATTGCCAGAGAAGAACTAAACAAAGGCACAAGAATTGTATTAGAAAACATGGATAATGAATTAAAAAGACAAGCAGGTAATCCAGAATTGAATATTGTAGAAGTAAGTATGCTTTTTGAAAAAATTAAAGAATCAGATCCTCGTTTTCGTACAAAATTATGGCAAGAATATCTAAGTGTTTTTGCAAATCGTCCAAGTATTTCTAAAGAGGAGCATGATTTTATAATGACATCTCCACATCTATTACCTTACAGCGATTTATATCGCTTTGATAATCAAGAAATTTATGTTCGTAAGATGGACATAGATACAGCTTTAGTTTCAGAAGATTTACTTTTATATTCGAATATGGAACCTATTTTTTTACCAAAGTCTGCTAATATAGAAAGAATGGAAATTAAAGTGCCTTTACAAAAAATATTAACCGCTAAAAAATAAACTATAAAACATTGTGTACGTTTTATAGTTTTTTCTATTAATATTACAAAAATGTCAGAAATAAATAGAATAAAGTATGCTATAATACTTTTGAGTTGGTGATTTTTTTATGGAAAGATATGAACCAAAAAAAGACTTTGGATTGACCAAAGAACAGGTTGCCAAAAGACAAGCTGAAGGATTAGTAAATTATGATGATCAACCAAAAACGAAGTCAATTAAACAAATTATTGCAAGTAATTTTTTTACATATTTTAATTTTTTAAACATTGCTCTTGGAGCCGCGGTTCTAATGGCTGGAATTATCAACAATGAATTGTTTGAAGGTTTAAAAAATTGCCTATTTATGGGTGTTATTATTATAAATTCTATTATTAGTATTATTGAAGAAATTATTTCAAAAAAAATAATTGATCGTTTATCGGTTATCTCCGAATCTAAAATTACAACCATTCGAGATGGCGAAAAAATTGAACTTAGTTTAGATGAATTAGTTTTAGATGATGTAACTATTTTAAGTGTTGGACATCAAATAGTAACCGATTCAATTATTTTAGATGGAGAAGTAGAAGTAAATGAAGCTTTTTTAACAGGTGAGCCGGATGCCATTGTTAAGAAAAAAGGTGATTTACTTCTTTCGGGCTCTTTTATTGTCAGTGGTAATTGTATAGCTAAAGTAGAGCATATAGGCGCGGATAACTATGTCGCGACGATTTCAAAAGAAGCTAAATATGAAAAAAAAGCAAATTCTGTTATTATGAATTCGTTTGAAAAATTGTTAAAAATTCTATCTATTTTTATTATTCCTATTGGTATAGTAATGTATTTTAGCCAAGTAAACGCCACAGATGGTAACGTTCCTGAAGCAATATTTGGCACAGTTGCATCTTTAATTGGAATGATTCCAGAAGGTTTAGTTTTACTAACGAGTTCGGTCATGGCAGTAAGCGTTATTAGGCTATCGAAATATAAAGTTTTAGTGCAACAGCTCTATTGTATGGAAACACTTGCCCGAGTTGATGTAATTTGTTTAGATAAAACAGGAACCATTACTGAAGGCAAAATGCAAGTAGTAGATTATGAACCATTTACTTCTTATTCCAAAAAGGAAATGCAGGAAATATTAAATGCTTTTTCAACTCATTCTCTAGATAACAACGCGACGATGTTAGCTATTAAAGATCATTTTAAAGAGAAAAACACTTGGGAAAAAGAAGAGAGCATCGCCTTTTCTTCTGAGCGAAAATTCTCAGCTCTATCTTTTAAAAATAAAGAAGCTTATTATTTAGGAGCACCCGAAGTACTAGCGAAAGAAAATACAAATATATTAAAAAAAATAGAAAAATATCAAGAAGATTATCGCGTATTATTATTAGCTAAGCAAAAAGAAATTCAAAAAAAACCTGAAAACTTAGAGATTATAGGTATGATTTTAATTGAAGATATTGTCAGAAAAGAAGCTAAAGCAACTTTAGATTATTTTAAATCACAAGGAGTTATGGTGAAAATTATTTCAGGCGATAATGTTTCTACTGTTTTAAATATTGCTCATAAAGTAGGTTTAACAAATGTAAAAGGCTTAGATATTGGTAGTTTAAATAAAGATGAATTAGAAAAAATCGTCAATGAATATGATATTTTTGGTCGTGTAACACCTAAACAAAAAAAATGGATTATTGAAATACTACAAGAAAATGGGCGAACTGTCGCGATGACTGGTGATGGGGTGAATGATGTTTTAGCTCTAAAAAAAAGCGATTGTGCTATTTCAATTGCCAGTGGATCTGATGCCGCGCGTAATGTTTCCCAATTAGTTTTATTAAATGATAACTTTGATGCTTTACCAGAAGTTGTCGCTGAGGGAAGACGAACTATCAATAACATTGAACGATCATCTTCTTTATTATTAGTAAAAACCATTTATACAGTTTTACTGATTTTATTTAGTATCATCATTTCTTCTCGTTACTTTTTTATTCCAATTCAACTAACACTTATTACCGGATTCACCATCGGTATTCCATCCTTTATTTTAGCGTTGGAACCAAATAAAGAATTGGTAAAAGGAAACTTCCTTTTAAAAATTGTAAGTAAAAGTTTGCCGACAGCTTTAACAGTAGTTTTTAATATTGTACTAGTTACTTTATTTGCCCATATCTTTTACTTGCCAGAAGATTTAGAAACTTCTTTGTGTGTCTATTTGACGGCAATTACAGGTTTTATTCACCTTTATAAGATTTGTAAACCATTTAATTTAATACGAACAACTTTATTTATTTTAATGATTGCTGGCTTTGCTTTCTGTGTTTCATTTATGGGTGATTTCTTTAGTTTAAGTCCAATAACCGCGACTACAGCCTTAATTGGCTTTGTACTAACAATCGATTCTCTATATATTTTCAGAAGATTAAGTTATTTGATTACGAAAATATTTCACCGATTAGATGCGACCATTGAAATAGAATATCAATAGGACAGTTTAGGCTGTTCTTTTTTCATTTCTGTGCACATACCCAAACAACAAAAAAAATCTTGAGTAGAATACCTATGAAGGAGGAAAGAAAAATGTTGTTTGATAACCCAGACTTTGACTATGAAATAAGCTTTTTTAAAATTCCAGGAAGTGATTTTAATAAAGAAATTCGTGAAGAAAAATTTTTGAGTCCTGAGGAAGGATTTTTAAGAGGAAACTTAATGAAAGATGAATATGTCCCCTATAAAAATTTGACATATTTTAAATTAAGTCCTCAAAACGAACAAGAAGCCTTACTTTTTAGACTAATGGCATATTCTTTTGCTATTAATGACTTAAACCTTTATTTAGATCTAAATCCAGAAGACCAAAAAACATACGAATTATTTAAAAAATATGTAAAAGAAAAAAATAGAATAGAAGAAGTGTATAGTGAAAAATATGGACCAATGACAGTTACAGAAACGCAAAGTGCCAATTATACGTGGCAAAAAAATCCATGGCCTTGGGATAATAAAGGAGGTAGTATGTATGTTTAAATATGTAAAGCATCTAAACTATCCAATTAATATTAAGAAAAAAGATTTAAAAATGGCAAAATATTTATTAACTCAATTTGGCGGCGCAAATGGAGAACTAGGCGCATCTTTACGTTATTTTAGCCAAAAATTTTCTATGCCTGATGAAAAGGGAAAGGCACTTTTAAATGATATTGCAACTGAAGAATTAGGCCATTGTGAAATGATTTGTACAATGGTTCATCAATTAACACAAAATGCTACAGTTGAAGAACTAGAAGCAAATGGGCTAGGATCATTGTACACAGAACATGGTAAAGGCGTTTATCCATCTGATTCATTCGGCAATCCTTTTACCGTAACCTATTTTGCAGTAACAGGAGATGTCCTAGCTGATTTATCCGAAGATATGGCTGCCGAACAAAAAGCTCGCGCGACTTATGAAAACTTAATAAATATGACTGATGATCAAGATATAATTGGCGTTTTACTTTTCTTAAGACAAAGAGAAATTGTTCATTTTAATCGTTTTAAAGAACTATATGATTACTATAAGAAAAAAGGATATTAAGTACAAGGCATCAAACTTGTGCTTTTTTATTTTAAATTAGAAAAAGTACTCTTTTTGAGCTCGAAAATATCAACCTCAAATATAAAACAATAGAGAAAAAAACAACTTGACTTAGAGTCTACTTCAAGTGATATGATTATATTGGAGATGATTTATGACAATTAAAGAAGTTTCAGAAAAATATCAACTATCCCAAGATACCTTACGTTATTATGAAAAAAAGGATTAATTGGCCCAGTTCCAAAGGGTAAAAATGGGCAAAGAGATTATCAAGAAGAAAATGAACGACAAATTGAATTTGTAAAATGTATGCGCAATGTCCATATTCCTATTGAAGCCTTAAAAAAATACATGCAATTACTATCTAAAGGGGATCAAACATTGAAAGAACGTCGTGAGATTTTAGAAACACAATTACATGTTATCGAAAGCCAATTAACTGAACTACAAAAGGCTCGACAAAAACTTGAATACAAAATTGAGCTTTATGATAAACAATTATTAGAACAAAAATTACAAC
Organism: uncultured Bacilli bacterium; assembly: GCA_944332105.1. Lineage (GTDB taxonomy): Bacteria > Bacillota_I > Bacilli_A > RF39 > UBA660 > Ventrenecus. The sequence goes on along the minus strand of CALVJI010000030.1, from coordinate 7,272 downwards.
CAAAGAATAAATAACTTGCAAGAAATGTTCTTTTTTTTTACTATTTCTTATGCTATAATGAAATAAATAAAGAGAGATAGAGGAAAGAAAATGAAAATGAAAAAAAGCGTTAAAATTGTTCTAATTGTAATCGTCCTTCTTATTCTAGTCGGATGCGGTGTTGGAGGTTATTATTTTTTCTTTAAAAAAGAACCGGCTCCTGAAACTCCAATAAAGGAAATTGAAGTTACAAACACTATCGATCAATTTGGTTATACTCTAGAAGATCGAGATACAGATTTATTTGTTGAAAAATTTAATGAATTAAAAGAATTATTAAATCAAGAAGAGTATGATGTGAAAGAGTATATTTCATTAATTAGTCAGTTGTTCGTAATCGATTTATTTACTATTGATAATAAAATGAGCCGTTATGATGTGGGCGGATTAGAATATGTATATTCAGGCGCAGTTTCCTCTTTTCAAACTGTCGCAGAAAATTCTATTTATAAAACAGTCGAAAATAATTTAGATGATAGCCGTACGCAACAGTTACCAGAAGTGGCTTCTGTAACGATAAGCGTCTTAGATGAAACAACTTTTACAATGCCAGATGAAAGCGTAGTTAATGGGTATCGTGTTAAACTTAGTTGGACCTATCAAGAGAATTTAGGATATGATACCAACGGATCCATAATTTTAATTCCTGATGGTGAAAAATATGGAGTAGTGTATTTTGACTCAAATTAAAACTTGTCTTTAAAATAAAATTTGTGTATAATTTAAGTAAGCTAGGAGAATGAGAAATGAAAAAGGTTAATAAGTCGTTACAAAGATATACGATAATTGTTTTTGTTTTTGTGATTTCATTAGTAGTAATAGGAGTAAGTGTCAGTTTTTCATTTTTTAATATTGGCGTGGATGGCAGTAGTACATTTACTCCACCACCTGCTTCTGAATTTAATGTAACAACGACTCTAACAAATGCGACGGCCATTAATGCTGCTCAATTAGCTTTAATTGACGGAGCAAATTATCGTACAGAAGCTGAAAAAGTGGAGTTTAGTGTAACCAATAATTCGACATCTGAAGTAAATGCCAACTATACTATCGAATTAGTGGAAATGAGTATGACGAGAAACTTGTCTAGTAAATACTTCAAATGGGCTTTAGTCATAAACCCGGGGGCGGATGAACAAGTAATTACAGGAGATTTTTTAGATACAAGTATTGGTACGGAAGGAAATAATAATACAACTGAAGTAACTGGTCTTACAAAAACATTAATTAGTACAGAAGATGCTCTACCTTTAAATATTGGCGCTACGGATAACATTGAATTTTATATTTGGTTAGAAAATGATGATATAGTAGATCAATTATATTTAACGAATGGCGACTTTTCAGCTAAGCTTTCTTTAAACGCATTTCCTGTTAGATAGGCTTTTAAAAGCCTTTTTCTTTTGGCAAAAATATGGTAAAATACTAAAAGAGGTTTGATATTATGAGAAATATCAGTGCATTATTATTTACATTAATTGCCGGTGGCTTTTTTATCTTAGGCTTTTTATTTGTTAAATTTGTCAAAAGAAAAAAAGAATTAAGTATTCTTGCGACAGCAATGGCTTTAGTAGTGATGTTAGGGATGATCTTTTCAGATTTGATTCCAGAAATTACTTCTTTAGCTTTAGAAGTATCATGGACCAAAGTTCAAAAGATGCTATTTATTGGTGGGTTACTCATTTTAGGTATGATCATTTTAAAAGGCTTTGATCTATTAATTCCTCACCATCATCATGATCATCATGAACATGAGAAAAATCATCATGAACACAATGAGCATCTTTATCATATTGGTTTTATGACAGCTTTTTCTTTAGGCTTACACAATATATTAGAAGGAATGAGTATCTATGTTATTAGTTGCGAAAGTATCACCGCTGGTCTTTTAACCGCGATCGCGGTAGGTTGCCATAACCTGCCATTAGGAATTGAAGTAGCTAGTAGTCTAGACCATGTTCATTCAAAAAAGACAGTACGTCTAGGTTTGATGCTCTTCTTGAGTCTATCTTCAGCTGTCGGAGCAAGTATTCTTTTTCTAATTGGTAGTGAACTTTCAAGCATCTTTATGCTCGGACTAATCTCTGTGGCTTGTGGAATGATTTTATATATTGCAGCCTTTGAATTGCTTCCAGAGGTCATGCATTATTTAAAAAGAAGAGAAATATACTATGGTATTGCAATTGGCATTTTACTGATATTAATAATGAACTATATACATTAAGGAGGAAAGTTATGGGACGTGCATATGAAGTAAGAAAAGCCAGTATTCAAAAAACTGGCGCGATTAAAGCAAAATTATATTCGAACTATGCTAAAGAAATCTATTTACTTGCTAAAAAAGGAACAGATTTAGAAAGTAACATTTTATTAAAACGTTTGGTTGAAAAAGCAAAAAAAGATCAAGTGCCTAGCGATATTATTAATCGCGCGATTGATAAGGCTAAAAAAACAGGTGGCGAAGATTACGAAGTAGTAACCTATGAAGGCTTTGGTCCTGGAGCATCTACTTTAATTATTCGGACTTTAACAGATAATGTAAACCGAACTGTCGGTATGGTACGGGCCGCATTTAACAAAGTTCATAAAAGTTTAGGTGTAACAAATTCAGTTGCATATAACTATGATTATCTAGCTATTATTAGCACCAAAGATTTAGATGAAGAAACCATTTTTAATGCCATCGTCGAAGCTGGAATTGAACCTGTTGACATTGAAACAGAAGATAATGAAGTAGTATTAACTGTCAAAAGAGCAGATCATAATCATGTTAAAGATGTTTTAGAAAGTATCAAACCAGATATTCAATATGAGTTAGATGAAGAAGGAATGTATGCAAAAGATAAAGTGACTTTAGAAGGTGAAGATTTAGAACTTTTCAAACGACTTCTTTCACTTTTAGAAGAAATTGATGATGTCAGTGACATTTATCATAATGTAGAAATGTAAACAAAGTGTAAAACTTTGTTTTTTTAAAAGGAAAATAGCCTCTTTTCTTTAACGTTATTAGTAGAAGGATATGTTTTCTTCTTAGAAAGGAGGACTTTATGCAAACAGATGTTGCCGAAGTTTTAGTGGAAGTTTTACCTGAAATTTACCAAAAACATCCGGATTTGTATGCAGAAAAGTATAAATATACAGATTATTTAAAAGGTAAAATATATGACAAAAGTCAAAATGAGATTATTTTAACCGAGTTAGAAAAAAAATTGATTCCAACTTTTGGCCAAGAATATAATAAAGAAGATCTTTTCTACATGCAAAAAATGTACTTATTATATCCAAAGAATGTTCCCGAAAAATTACTCGCCCTTTCATGGGATCACATTAAAATAATTTTGGATTTATTTGCCAAAGAAAAAAGAGAATATTACATTAATATATGCTTTGACAATGAGTGGGACATAAATGTGCTAAAAAAAGCAATCTTGCAGAATGAATATGAAAAATTTTGTTTCCTAAAACAGAAATATAAAAAAGCATCTTTCTCACAAGTAGATTTTCACACATGCTTAGATTATATCTGGGAAGAATAAAAACTTCATAAATTCTTCACATTTTTGGTATAATATATACGCAAAAGAGGTGATTGCGTGAAAATTTTATTAGTTGACGATGAAAAATTGATCCGTGATGTAGTAAGAGAATACTTAGAATTGGATGGCTTTTTAATTGATGAAGCAGACGATGGAGTAGAAGCTGTCGCGATGGCTCTAAAAAATGACTACAACTTAATCATTATGGATATCATGATGCCCAAAAAAGATGGATATCAAGCAGTTAGAGAGATTCGTAAAGAAAAAGATATACCAGTTTTAATGCTATCGGCTCGTGGTGAAGAGTTTGATAAGCTTCTAGGTTTTGAACTAGGCATAGATGACTATGTGACCAAACCTTTTAGTCCTAAAGAACTCGTGGCCCGTGTAAAAGCAATTATCAAACGAAATGAAAAAAGCGGCGTAAAATTAGAATTCGGCGGATTGGTTTTAGATGATAAAGCGCATGAAGTATTTATTGATAATAAGCCAATTAATTTAACTCCTAAAGAATACGATTTGTTAAAGTTTTTCATTTCTAATAATCACATTGCTTTATCAAGAGAGCAACTTCTAACCAACATTTGGGGCTATGACTTTTTTGGTGATGACCGGACAGTAGATACTCATGTCAAAACTTTACGTCATCAATTAGGAGAATATGGAAAATATATTAAAACAGTACGCAAGGTAGGGTACAAATTTGAGTATTAAAAAACGTCTATCAAGCATCAAGGCGAAAACTCTTTTATATTTAATTTTATTTAGTGTTTCCATATTACTCGTATTGTGGTTTTGCCAAATTGTCTTTTTAAAATATTCTTATCAAGAATATCAAATAAAGAATATAAATCGCTTAGCTTCTGAGATTCAACGTTCTTCTTTCGTTGATCTAAATGGCGTTTTAGAAAGCGTTGCCTATGAAAATGAAGTATGTATTGAATATCATGCCAATACAGGAAATATTTATTACTATAATACTATGATGAACGGGTGTGCACTTGGCAAAAACAATCATGAGATTATTCGAACTGAAAACAGCTTTATCGCCTCCAATGAACAATCAGATACCTATAAAGTTATTAATAAAGAATACGAAGTTCAAGCTTTCTTATATGGTGTTAAAATTGATGCTGGTAGCGTTTTTCTTTACAGTACTTTAGAAGATGTTGGAGGAGCCAACACTGTTTTAAAAAATCAATTGATTTACTTAACTTTCATCGCTATCATCTTCGCCTGTATGATCGCATACTTTCTATCTAAAAAAATAACGGAACCAATCATGGATGTAACGAAAAAAGCGCAACGTCTAGGCTCTAGCAATGTCGAATTCCCAACCTATAATGTATTAGAAGTAGATGATTTAGTAACTGTTTTAAAAAATGCTCAAGTGGAGATGGCAAAAACAGATGAATTACGCAGAGACTTGATGGCCAATGTCTCTCATGATTTAAAAACGCCTTTAACCATGATTAAAGCCTATGCCGAAATGGTTAAAGATATCTCGTATAAAGATGATAAAAAAAGAGATGAACACTGTCAAATAATTATGGATGAAGTAGACCGCTTAAATGTTTTAGTAAATGACATCTTAACTCTTTCGAAAATGCAAGCTCATGCAGATGAAATGCATATTGAAACATTTGACCTAGTAAAAGAAATAAAAACGATTGTAAAACGTTACGAAATTATTAAAGAAACAGAAAATTATAATTTTGTTTTAGATATGCCCGCCAAAGCTTTAGTCATAGCTGATCAAAAAAAATTGAGTCAAGTGATTTACAATTTAATTAATAATGCCATCAACTATACTGGCAAAGATAAAAAAGTAACAATTCGTGTTACTAAAGAAAAAGAAAATTATTTAGTCGAAATTATGGATACAGGCAAGGGAATTAAGCAAGAAGAAATTCCATTTATTTGGGATAAATATTACAAAAATGAAAAAAATCATCAACGGAATATCGTTGGTACAGGTCTAGGCCTATCCATTGTAAAATCGATATTAGAAAATCATCATTTCGACTATGGCGTAAAATCACAAAAAAATAAAGGAACTACCTTTTACTTCCGCGTAAAAAGAAAATAGTTTCTTTTTTCTTTGGCAAAATAAAAAGGAAGGACATTAAAAAGATCGTCCTTCCTCAAAAAGTGTGAGTTTGAGTTTATATGTTATTTATATTGTATAGAGTTTTTTTTGTATATATTTTTTCCAAAATATATGGGTTGTATCTTACTTTATCACTTCTCCTTTCATGATAAACATATTACACCAGTTTTATGAAGTTTTTGTGAAGAGATAGTGAATAATTAACAAATTCTGGATATTTGACATTTTTTTCCAAAAAAAAGAAAAAGCTTTAATCTTCTTCTTCAGTTGTAGATTTAACTTTCCAAGTAGTACTTCCACAAGTTGTACAAACGACAGGGATTAACACATCTTTTCCCTCTGGAATAACACTGCTTTGTAAATCAACACACAATAGGCCTGTTTTTTCATCAATATAAGCGCGACCTTCTACGCTTGTTTCATCACATTTACTACAACCATTATTTTTCATTATTTTCCCTCCATCTTTAATATGTTCAAAAGTTTTGATATAATACATAAAACAAACGGAAGGTGAAAAAAATGGAATGGAAAATTGGAAATGTAACAATTAAAAATCAAGTTGTTTTAGCACCAATGGCTGGCTACACTAATAAAGCATTTCGGCAAATTGCCGAAGAGATGGGAGCAGGCTTAACTGTTACGGAAATGATCAGTTCCGAAGCCCTCGTTCGCGAAAACAAAAAAACGCTTTCGATGATTGATATTGCTGATGAAAAAAGTGTTGTCGCCGTCCAAATATTTGGTAGTGACCCCAAAACAATGGCAAGTGCAGCCAAGATTTTGTGTGAGACATATAAAGACATAAAAATTATCGATATCAATATGGGGTGCCCTGTTCCAAAAGTCGCGATCGCGAGTCATTCAGGAAGTGCTTTACTAAAAGTTCCAGAAAAAGTCTTTGCCATTGTCAAAGAAGTGACAAGTGCTGTACCAGTTCCCGTGACGGTAAAGATTCGCTTAGGATGGGATGATACGTCCATAAACTGTATAGAAATTGCTAAAATTTGTGAACAAGCCGGAGCCAAAGCTCTAACCGTTCATGCTCGGACAAGAAAACAAGGTTATGCTGGCCATGCAGATTGGTCATGGATAAAAAAAGTAAAACAAGCCGTCCATATACCAGTTATTGGGAATGGGGATATTACTTCTTGTTTTGATGCCCAAAAAATGATTCAAGAAACCGGCTGTGATGCTGTGATGATCGGACGAGGTGTACTAGGTAATCCATGGCTCATTAAAGAATGCGTAGATTATTTAGACAACAAAATTTTGCCAACGCCTGTTTCTTATGATGAAAAAATAGCCATGATCAAAAAACATTTTACCTATTTAAAAGAAACCAAAACAGAACATGTCGCTTTATTTGAGATTCGTTCAAATATTTTATTTTACTTAAAAGGTATGCCTAATAATAAAGAAATAAAAAGACAAATTTGTGAGGCCAAAACAACAGAAGAAATTTTTAGTTTATTAGATCAATATCGCACAACTTTAGATGAAACAGAAAATGTGACTGGTAAGTAAAAATGTCTCAAATTTTTGTTTAGTTGGTAAATGAAAATGTCTCAATAATTAACATGCAAT
>CALVJI010000029.1 GCA_944332105.1 uncultured Bacilli bacterium | reverse complement strand
TTATCTATATTATACCAAATAAAAAGACTACTGTTATGCTTTACAGTAATCTTTGTATACTTTTTCAGTGACTTCCTATTTTATATATTTATTTTTCATTGTAAAGTGGTGTGCCAGCCACTTTTTTCTTATGGGATTTCATGATATATTTTTAACGGAGGGATGAAATGAAAGAAGAATGGAAAAATTTTAAAGAAGGAGTATGGACTAAAGAAGTTAATGTCTCCGATTTTATTTTGAAAAACTATACAAAATATGACGAAGACGAATCCTTTTTAACAGGCACTACAGATAAAACAGGAAGAGTGTTAAAAAAGGTAAATGCTCTATTACAAGAAGAATTAAAAAAACACGTTTTAGATATAGATGTGGATCACATGTCAGGGATCAACGCCTTTAAACCAGGATATATTAGTGAAGACGATGATGTAATCGTTGGTTTACAAACCGATGCACCTTTAAAAAGAATCGTAAATCCTTACGGTGGAATAAGAATGGTGTATCAAGAGCTAGATGCCTATGGATACAAATTAAATCCAACTGTCGATAAATATTTTAATGAATTTAGAAAAACACACAATCAAGGCGTTTTTGATGCCTATCCAGAAAGTGTTCGTAAAGCCCGTCACGTTGGCCTTTTAACTGGTCTACCTGATGCTTATGGTCGGGGCCGAATTATTGGCGACTATCGCCGAGTAGCTCTATATGGTATTGATTTTTTAATGGCCGAGAAGAAGAAAGATTGGGACGAAGTATTAGTAGGACCGATGAGTGCAGAACTGATCCAACTAAGAGAAGATGTTTCTATGCAATATCGCGCTTTAGAAGAAATAAAGAAAATGGCAGCTTCTTATGGATTTGATATATCAAGACCTGCTAAAGATAGTCGTGAAGCCGTTCAATGGACATATTTTGGTTATTTAGCAGCCGTAAAAGAAAACAATGGTGCAGCGATGAGTCTTGGGAGAGTAGATGCTTTCTTTGACATTTATTTTGAAAGAGATTTAGCGGCCCAAAAGATTACTGAAAGTGAAATTCAAGAAATTATTGACCAATTTGTTATTAAACTACGCCTAGTAAGACATTTAAGAACGCCAGATTATGATGAACTTTTCTCAGGCGATCCAACTTGGGTTACATGTGCAATTGGAGGGTTGACCGAAAAAGGGGAAAGTATGGTTACCAAAACCTCTTATCGGTTATTACACACCCTAACAAATCTAGATCCAGCACCCGAACCAAATATCACAGTTTTGTGGAGTGAGCATCTTCCAGAAAACTTCAAAAAGTATTGTGCTAAAATTTCAATTGAAACCGATTCGATTCAATATGAAAATGATGATGTAATGCGCCCAATCTACGGGGATGATTATGCCATTGCTTGCTGTGTTTCGGCGATGCGTGAAGGTAAAGATATGCAATTTTTCGGTGCGCGTTGCAACCTTGCTAAAGCCTTACTTTATTCTATTAACGGTGGTGTCGATGAAATAAAAGGCGATTTAGTAATCGACGGATTCCCTAAAATGACAGATGAAGTCCTTGATTACGATAAAGTTCATGATACTTATTTTAAAATGCTCGAAAAAGTAGCTTCTGTTTATAGTGATGCAATGAATGTTATTCACTATATGCATGATAAATATGCCTATGAAGCTGGCCAAATGGCTTTACATGACACCTATGTTAGAAGATTGATGGCTTATGGTGTAGCGGGACTTTCCGTCGTTGCTGATTCTCTTTCAGCCATTAAATATGCCAAAGTAAAACCAATACGAAGTGAAGAAGGCATTGCAATTGACTTTGAAATAGAAGGGGATTTCCCAAAATATGGTAATGACGATGATCGCGTAGATGATTTAGCAAAAGAAGTAGTTGAAAAATTTTATCACGAACTAGCGAAACATAAATGCTATCGCGATGCAGTTCCAACCTTATCGATTTTAACTATTACATCCAATGTTGTGTATGGTAGCAAGACTGGCGCGACCCCAGACGGTCGTAAAAAAGGAGTCGCTTTTGCTCCAGGTGCCAATCCAATGCATGGTAGAGATGAAAATGGTGCGATCGCCTCTTTAAACTCTGTCGCTAAATTAGACTATGCAAACTGCTGCCGAGACGGAATATCTAATACCTTTAGTATAGTGCCTTCTTCTCTTGGACATACAAAGGAAGAACAAATCGAAAATTTAGTTTCTTTATTAGATGGTTATTTCATCCAAGGAGCGCACCACTTAAATGTCAATGTTTTAAGCCGTGAGACCTTAATTGATGCGATGGAAAATCCAGATAAATATCCATTACTTACGATTCGTGTATCTGGTTATGCTGTTCGTTTTAACCGTTTAACACGTAAACAACAAGAGGAAGTTATCGCGAGAACTTTCCATGAAAAACTATGATGGGTAGTGTAGATTCAATTGAAACATTTGGGCTTGTTGATGGCCCAGGGATTCGGACAGTCGTCTTTTTCTCTGGTTGCCGTCTACGTTGCCTTTTTTGTCATAACCCGGAAATGTTTCAAATGCAACAGAAAAATATGACAGTTTCTGAACTTGTCCACAAAATCCTGCGCAGTAAACCATATTTCAAAAGAAATAACGGCGGGGTGACCTTCTCGGGTGGTGAGCCTCTTTTACAAGTAGATTTTTTAATTGAAGTCTGTAAAAAATTAAAAGCTGAGAATATCCATATTGCCTTAGACACTGCTGGTGTAGGCATTGGTAAATATGAAGAAATACTTGCTTTAGTAGATCTAGTCATTTTAGATATCAAGCATACAAATCCTTTAGGCTATGAAAAAATGACCGGGGCAAAAATGGATGAAGTAGAAAAATTTATTGTCTGCTTAAACAAAAGTGGTAAAAAGGTTTGGCTAAGACAAGTCGTAGTTCCTGGTCTTACCGATCAAGAAGAATATATCGATACGCTAGTGTCCTACTCTCGTAAAATCAAAAATGTCGAAAAAGTAGAATTTTTGCCTTTTCATCATTTAGGCTTTGAAAAATATGAAAAGTTAAGCTTAGAAAACCCTTTAAAAAACACCCCTGAAATGGATCAAAAAGTATGTAATGAACTTTATCAAAAATTTTTAACAAAATGGACATAATTTGAGTATGTCCTTTTTTTTATTAATTACGCGTCCCTTTTTTTATCAATTTATCGTCCTTTTTTTTATCAATTTGATTGCGTTTTTTTTTGAATTATGATATAAATATTTTAAATGAGGTGATTATACGTGGAAAACTATATGCCGCGAATTTTAGATCAAGAAATCGATAAGAAACTTAAAAGTATTGGTGCGATTTTAATTGAAGGGTGTAAGTGGTGTGGCAAAAGCACGACAGCTTCTATGCATGTTAAAACCATTTTAGAACTTCAAAATGTCGATGATAAAGCCCGGTTCGATATGATCGCCAAGACTAAACCTTCATTATTTTTAGAGGGAGAAAAGCCTATTTTAATTGATGAATGGCAAATGTATCCGGTTATTTGGGATGCTATAAGAAATGATGTCGATCATAGCGGATTACAAGGAGAGTACATATTAACTGGTTCGGCAACACCTAGTGAAGGTATGACCATGCACAGGGGCACAGGACGAATAGCTAGAATGCTTATGAGGCCAATGAGTCTTTATGAATCAGGCGAATCAGATGGGCAAATTTCTTTAAACGACTTATTCTTAAAAAAACAGGGAATGGGAGCTAAATCTCAAATGACCTTTGATGAATTAATCTATCTAATTTTACGAGGTGGATGGCCTAATGCCAAAAAAATCGAAAAAGAATTTTCTTTGGAAGTAGCCAAAGATTATTATCAAAGTTTAATTCATGAAAATATTAGTTTAACTCAAGAAAAAGAATTTAATTCCAACCGTCTGGATCTATTGCTTCGTTCTTTATCAAGAAACATTTCTTCACCAGTAAATATTAGTACAATTGAAGAAGATATGTTAGTTAATGATAAAGGCTTAGCCAGAAATACAATTTCTTCTTATATTGATGTTTTAAAAAAATTATATATTGTTGAAAATGTGCCGGCATGGACGGGAAAGATTCGCTCAAAAATCGCCATTCGTACGAAAGAGAAACTTCAATTTGTTGATCCTTCTATTGCCTGTGCCGCCTTAGGGTTGTCATCCACTGCATTAAAAAATGATTTGAACACATTAGGACTGATGTTCGAATCTCTTTGTATCCGAGATTTACGAATTTATGCTGAAAGCTTAGGTGGGAAAGTTTTTTATTATCGAGATGAAACAGATTTAGAAGTGGATGCGGTAATCGTGTTGCAAGATGGAAGTTGGGGAGCAGTAGCAATTAAACTGGGATCTGGCTTCGTTGAAAGTGCCAGTGAAAACTTAATAAAATTCAAAGAAAAGGTCGATACAGAAAAATTAGGTGAACCTAAATTTTTAATGGTGTTAGTCGGCGATGATTACTCCTATCAAATGGCTAATGGCGTTTATGTTGTATCGATTGGAAACTTAAAAAATTAAAGGAGGCGAAGTTTATGTTTATTGATGAAGTAAAAATGAAATTAGTTGCTGGTAAAGGAGGAGATGGATGTACCTCTTTTAGGCGTGAAAAATATGTGCCAATGGGAGGACCCGATGGTGGTTCTGGTGGTAAAGGTGGCGACATTGTTTTTGAAGTAGACAACAATCTAACGACCTTAATTGATTTAAAATATCACAAAATCATGAAAGCACAAAAAGGGGAAAACGGTAAAGGAAAAAATATGCGGGGAAGAAACGCACCGGATATCATTATTAAAGTTCCTGCCGGAACGACGATTTACGATGAAGATACTGGACTAGTCCTAGCAGATTTAACCCATGATAAAGAACAAGCAATTATTGCTCACGGTGGTAGAGGTGGCCGTGGGAATACTGCCTTTGCAACTCATGAAAAACCAGCCCCTGAATTTTCAGAACTAGGTGAACCAGGAGAAATTAGATATATTAAATGTGAATTAAAAGTGATTGCTGACGTAGGACTAGTAGGTATGCCAAGTGTCGGGAAAAGTACGCTTCTTGCTTCTGTTTCAAAAGCAAATCCGAAAATCGCTGCCTATCATTTTACGACTTTAAGCCCTAATTTAGGGGTAGTTACATTAAAAGATAGAAGAACATTTATTTTAGCCGACTTACCAGGAATGATCGAAGGTGCAAGCGAGGGTGTAGGTCTTGGCACCAAATTTTTAAAACATGCCTCGCGAACTCGTATTCTTGCCCACGTAATTGACATGGCCGGTACAGAAGGAAGAGACCCGATAAACGACTACGAAGTCATTCGTAAAGAAATCGTTCGTTACAGTGATACTCTTGCAAATAAAAGAGAAATCATCGTTGCAAACAAAATGGATATGCCTTCCTTTAAAGAAAATTATGAACGCTTTGAAGCAAAATATCCTGATAAAGAAATTTTTCCTATCAGTGCGATGACAAGAGAAGGACTCGAACCACTCTTACTTCATCTTCGTAATACTCTAGATGAAATTAAAGTCGAAAATATTTATAATGACGATGAATATGAAAGTACAATTGTCTATCGTTTCCAAAACGAAAAGCCATATACCATTACTAAAGAAGATGGCATATGGGTATTAAAAGGAGAAGAAATCGAAAAACTCTTTAAAATGACTCGCTTTACCGAAGACGAAGCAGTTATTCGCTTTGGTCGCAAATTAAAAGGCATGGGTATTGATGATGAATTAGAACGTTTAGGTGCTAAACCAGGTGATGAAGTGCAAATTCTAGACTATATTTTTGAATGGAAAGAATAAAATGACAAATACAAGAATTATTTTAGAAAAACTTCAATCTAAAAAAGAACTATTCACTTTAAAATATAATCAAGCCAATGATTGGGACTTTATTACTCATGCACGTACTCTATTAATAGAAATGGGAGAATATCGTAATATCGATCCAGAGATTGATAAATGGATTATTCTCCACGAAAAAATGATTTGGGATAGTATTTTACTACGTGTTGCCAATTTATATGGAGACTCTTTAAAAAAAGAAAATATTATTCTTTAAAGTGTAAAATAGAACCAATAACTAAGCCTTTACTCGCATTTTTAGGTAATTCTAAAATATGCGTTTTTTTCTGCGTTGAACTAATTTTAACAATTTTATTTTTAGGAACACTTCGGTAAATATAAAGGACTTGATAATTATCATCTAAGCCTAAAACATCTATTTCTTCTTTCATAAAAAAGGTATGAATGGCTTTACAGTTGGGAAATAAAATGCCAGTTTTAATATCCTTTTGCCCCATAAAACCAATTAATCGTGTCTTGAAATCCTTAGCATTTTTCACTTCAATATTTTGTTTATTTAATTTTATATACATAGTATCACCTACTAACATCATAGCATTTTTTTAGAAAAATATGTTAAATGAAGAACAATTTTTTTGAAAATACAAATCAAACAATAATTTATCATTAAAAAGTGCGTCAAAGGAGACATCTGAAGCACAAAATATAGCTTGTCAAATAAAATACTTGTTGGTATAATGAGGTAGAGTAGGGAGAGTGACTAGGATGGATTTTAATGAGTTAAACCATCAAGATGATGAAAAAATCGAACAATTAACAGAAGAAGAACAAGAAGGTGAAACAACAAAAGAACTGCAAACTTTAAAAGATTTATCAGCCCAAGCTTTAAATAGCATTGAAAATGAATATCAAGAAGATTTTGATGAAGGATTAAACGACGCTGATTTAATCTTTAAAACAGTCGTGGACACCAAAGAAGAAATGACTAAAGAACAAGAAAATAAAAAAGAGGAAGAAGAAACTGAAAAAGAAAAGAATGTTTTTAAAAAAATCGCAGCTTTTTGGCAAAAATTAGATAAAAAGAAAAAAATTGCCATTATTTGTGGTGGCATAGTACTCTTAATTTTACTAGGAGTTGGCCTATTCTTTCTTTTGAGAAAAAATCCTGAACCAGCATTGCCAGACGAACCAGATGTCATTATTGAAATGAATAACTATCGTTATGAAAATGGTTCACTAGTCTTTTTAGATGGTGACACCGAGCTAGGAAGATATGAATGTGAAAACAAAAACGAAAATCAATGTGCGGTAGCTTATCTAAGCAGTGAGGAAACTCTTTCTGGTACAAAAAAAGAAGACCAAGATGGTAATCCTTTAAAGCTTCAAGCACCAATCTATTTAAAACGGTATGCTTTTATAACAGATCATGCCAATGATACAGATCAAAGTATTCACATCTATGATTTACAAGAAAATCAAACGATTAAAACTATTTTTGCCGTTAAAGCCTACGACGAATATGAAAACTATGTTGTTTTAAAAAATGAAGAAAGCATGTATGGCCTAGAGGTCTTTACAGAGAGTGGCTTAGTTACTGTTGTACCTTACAATTATGATGCCCTTTCTTTATTGCCAAATCAAAGTGAGTTAAATCTTTTAACAGTTACGAAAGATAATAATTCATATTTAACAGATATTCAAAACCGGATTTTAACAAAAGCCTTTACTTCGCCAATAGTGAGTGGAAACGCTACACATGTTGTCACCAAAGACGCTAGCAACAAATATCATGTATATAATTATGATGCAGTGGAATTAAATTCTGGCAATTACGATTATATCGCGCTTTTAGATAATTACATGATCGCTGTAGAAAATGCTTCATTATATGTTACAGATTATGAGGGCAACAAAATGCACAGTGAAGGCTATGCTCTAAAAAATAGTAGCTATGACCCAGTTGAGACTTATGAAGATTATCGTTTAACTAAAACAACAAAAGCTTTTGATTATTCTTTAACAGATAATATCTTAAACATCAATATTTATGATGGGGAAGACTATGAAAATAAATCAATTAATTTATTAGAAGGAAACTTTTCTAAAAACTTAGCCTTTATGAGCTATTTTAATGGTCATCTTTATTTCTATGAAGATGAAGCTAAAGAAAATCTTTTAGGTAGCTATGCTTGTACCAATCGTAATGAAATTACTGCAGAAACAACAGAATTATCTAATTGTAAATTAGCTACAGATTCTTTCTATCGTGAGACAACAGGTAACACAAAAGAAGTAGATGAACAGAGTAATTTAGGTGCCATTCCTTTAATTAATCGAGAATTCATTTTTATTGCTGATGGGGAAGAAATTAATTTATATGATTTGACGAATAACAAAAAACTTGCAAACTACGAACATGTAGATACTTCATCTTACACCAATACTTCTAGTCTTAATTTTGTCAATACAAACAATGTATACTTTATTGCTCAGTCAAAAAATTCTGGAAAATTTGGTGTTGCAAATATCACTTTAGAAGGTGTTGTGCCAATTATTCCATTTGAATATAACAGTATTAAACGTTTAGGTGATTATTACGTAGTGGAAAATGACGAAGGATTTACTTTATATGATTTAACGGGTAAAGATGTCAGCGCAACTAAAGTGGGTCGTATAGTAGACTATCTAATCGTGGACGATAATCATCGGTATTTAAAAACCTATGCCAACGATACATACTTTGTTCATACTTTCACAGATGAAGTTTCATCTACTGCTTATAATTATATTGAATTGTATGATGGCTACTATGCTGCTGTTTTAAATAAAAAAGTTCATGTCTTTGATTATGAAAACAACGAAATTACAATTACGGAAGAAGGAGAATCAGGCTTAGCTTTAAATATTGATAACTACTATGGCAGTGGTACTAAAGCTTTCCGGGTTACTTTTGATGAAGATTACGTATATGTAGAAATTGGTAATTCAAATAATACTTATACAAAAGCGGTTGGTTTCCCAAAAGAAAAACAAACGACAGATGATAACGATAAACCTGCTGAAGAAGGGGATGAAGGAAGAGATAATGAATCCTAAAATTCAAAAAGGGGCTTTGATAACGATTATTGTCTTACTCGTTATCTTTGTTCCTTTATCTGCCGCGGGTATTTATTTTAAGATTCTAGATGCAACAACGGAGCCACCAGCGCCAGAAAATACCGGTAAATTATTTTATTTTGATAACAAACTTTGGTTTTATGATGAAAATGAAACTTTACTGGGAACTTATGAATGTGAAAATACGATCTGTGGCTATGCTTCAAGTACAGTGACAGACAGTAGCTACGGTATTAATTATCATCAAACGGAAACAGGAAGAGCAATTCCGATGTTTAATAACCGCTTTGCTCTTATAAGAGATACAAACGATTTAACAGATACATCGACTTTCCTCTTTGATATTACAAATAATTTAGCATACAAAGACTCAATGTATACTTCAGTTAATGACTACAGCGTAGGGATTGTTGACAATCTCATAATTGCTGTCAACGAAAGCAATAAATACGGCATTATAGAGCTCGACGATGACTTTACAGTTGCCATTCCTTTTAATTATGATTTTATTGGTTTAAAAGACGATACCGATGAGAATGGCGAGTTAATTGCTGATTATTTCATCACCTTACAAAATGGCGTTTGGCATATCATTGATCGTAATGAAGCAGTTTTAACAGAAGATATTCATGAACCGATAATAGATTACACAGGGACTTATATCATCACCCAAGTAAATGCCGAAATTTATCATCTTGTCGATTATAACAATACCCCTGTTGTAAATACAAACTTTAAGCGTTTGTCTTTCACAGACAGATATGTGAATTGCTTTACGCAAGATAATTATTTCTACGTATATGATCCAGCAAACAATGAAATCATCAGCGATACATATGAAGTGACGGATGAAGACGAAGTTATCACCGCGATTGATACAAATAATCGCTTAGCTATTTCCATAAACGGCAATGTGCGAGAAACAATCAATTTAAGTTAAAAAAGGTTGCAAAGTATTTTAAAATTAAGTAAAATAGACATATAAAAGCGTTGAACTTGAGGAGTAGAAAAAGACTTTTTTAAAGAGAGCTTATGGTTGGTGCAAATAAGTAAAAAACTTTTTCGAAGGTTGCAAGGGAGCTTTGTTGCAGGGTACTGCATTATCAAAAAGAGAAAAAATAAGGATGGTACCGTCTATCAAAGTAGACTCCTTTGGTATCATTCTTTTTATTTTGGGAGGGATAAAAATGGCAGACTTTAGAAGAGTAATTGTACTCTCGCCTTATCAAATTTTAGAACATGAAGAAGATTATGTCGAAGACTTATCACACAGTCACGAAGAAATATTACATCAAATGTTATCAGATGAAACATGGAATGAATATTCAACCTTTTTAGAACAAAAAATGTATCCTGAAGCAACATGGTATTATGGTGTGCCCGTAAATACGAGAGCAAGCTATATTGCTTTTCATATTGGCTTCAGCGTAATTTACGAAAGCGAAAGTATTTCCTTTGTATTTTTATCAAACTTTATAACCGAACAACATCAAGAATATTTAAAAGAACATTTTAAAGAAAGCCAAGAAAGAATTCTTTGCTATATGACCTATTTTACAGACAATGGCTTATTACAATTTGAAAAATGTGATAGCAGTGAGTTTGAAAATGTACCGCCTACAGTTGCATATCAAGAAGTGTATAAAAAGTTAGAAGCAGCAATTCTTCATCATCAGAAAAAAGGAGTAGAAGAGAGGGAAAAAGGAAATGTTAGATAAAAAATATAATCATGCCGAAGTAGAACAAGATAAATACGAGAGTTGGAAACAAGCGGGCTTATTTCAAAGTGGCAAAAACAAAGGCGAATCTTTTTGCATTGTGATTCCACCACCTAATGTTACAGGCAAACTGCATTTAGGACACGCTTGGGACACGACAATTCAAGATATTATAATTCGTTACAAAAGAATGCAAGGTTTTGATGCGTTATGGATTCCAGGAATGGATCATGCTGGCATTGCTACTCAGGCCAAAGTTGACAAAAAGCTTCGTGAAGAGGGGATAGATCCTCGCAGTATGAGTCGTGAAGAATGGTTGAAAATCGCCTGGGATTGGAAAGATGAATATGCTGAAAATATTCATAAGCAATGGGCTAAATTAGGCCTTAGTCTAGATTATTCTAAAGAGCGGTTTACTTTAGACGAAGGTTTAAGTGAAGCTGTTCGTACAGTTTTTGTAAAACTCTATGAAGAAGGATTAATCTATCGTGGCGAAAGAATGATTAACTGGGACCCTCTTGCTAAAACAGCTTTATCAAATGAAGAAGTAATTTATAAAGACGTTGAAGGAGCCTTTTACCATATTAAATATCCTTTTATCGACAGTGACGAATATTTGGATATCGCGACCACACGTCCAGAAACAATGTTTGGCGATACTGCCGTTGCTGTAAATCCAAATGATGAAAGATATCAAAAATATATTGGTAAAAAAGTGCTTGTTCCGATTGTAAATCGTGAAGTTTTAGTAATCGCAGATGAACATGCCGATCCAGAAAAAGGTACCGGTTGTGTAAAAATTACTCCGTGTCACGATCCAAATGACTACGAAGTAGGATTGCGCCATAACTTAGAGAAAATTGTAGTCATCAATCCAGATGCTACGATGAATAAAAATGCTTTACACTATGAAGGCCTCGATCGTTTTACTTGCCGTGAAAAATTAGTTGCCGAACTACAAGAAAAAGGCTATTTATTAAAAACCGAGAAAATCATTCACAGTGTTGGACATTCCGAGAGAACAGACGTTTTAGTAGAACCTTACTTATCCAAACAATGGTTTGTTAAAATGCGTCCATTGGCAGACAAAGTATTAGAAAACCAAAAAAACAAAGAAACAAAAGTAAAATTTTTACCTGCTCGTTATGAAAAAATTATGAACCATTGGATGGAAATAACATACGATTGGTGCATTTCAAGACAATTGTGGTGGGGCCATCAAATTCCAGCTTGGTATAAAGATGATCAAGTATATGTTGGAATGGAAGCTCCTAAAGAAGAAAGATGGGTTCAAGATCCAGATGTCTTAGATACTTGGTTTTCCAGTGCTTTATGGCCATTTAGTACATTAGGATGGCCTAAGAATACTGAAGATTATAAAAAATATTATCCAACAAGCGTTTTGGTTACAGCATACGATATTATTCCATTCTGGGTAAACCGAATGACTTTCCAAGGCCTTCATTTTACTGGCAAAAGACCTTTTGAATATTGTTATATTCACGGTTTAATACGCGATAAAGAGGGTCGGAAAATGAGCAAAAGCTTAGGTAATGGTGTCGATCCAATGGATGTGATCAAAGAATACGGAGCGGATGCCTTACGTTACTATTTATCTACTTCGACTGCTCCTGGTACGGATCTTCGATATGACGAAG
>CALVJI010000028.1 GCA_944332105.1 uncultured Bacilli bacterium | reverse complement strand
AAGTTTCACTTTGTTGCTTATCAATTAAATAATTCGGGATATCCAAACGGGATATCCTAACTTAAATTAACCTTTTTTAATTGTAGTTTACTTCAACTATACATGTACTTAATAATTTTATTTTAGTCTTTTGGACGCATTAATGGGAATAATACTACATCTTTAATGTTATCACTAGCTGTTAATAACTGAATTAAACGGTCGATACCGATACCCCATCCACTAATAGGAGGCATGCCATATTCCATCGCACTGATATAATCATAGTCCATTGGCATAGCTTCTTCATCGCCACCAGCTTTTAATTTAGCTTGTTCTTCTAATCTTCTTTCTTGTTCTAGTGGATCGACAAGTTCAGAATAAGCGTTGATAATTTCAGCACCGTTGATAACTAGTTGAAAACGATCTGTAATATTTGGATTTTCATCATTCGCTCTCGCTAGTGGTGATAAGCTAATTGGATGTTCTACTAAAAACACTGGATTTACTAAGTGAGGACGAGCAACCTTTTTATATAGTTGATCTACTAAATTTCCATAACCTAAATTTTCTAATGGTACTTCTGAATCAATTTCTATATTTTTTTCAACTATTTTTTGCAAAAGCTTTTCAGCTGTATCATCTACAAAAATATCAATATTTGCATATTGTAAGATTAATTCACGGAAACTAACAGTTGGCCATTCGCCACTTAAATCCACCATTTTATCGCCAACTTGGATACATAAAGTTCCAAAGATTTTTGATATAACGGTTTGTAACATGTCTTTTAAAAATGCCATATTATCTTTATAATTTCTGTAGGCGCCATAACCTTCTAACATAGTAAAGTCTTGTAAATGCGTTGCATCCATTCCTTCATTACGGAAACAACGTGCAAATTCGAAAACTTTCGTAAAGCCACCAACAATTGCTCTTTTTAAATACATTTCAGGGGCAATTCGTAAATAAACATCAATATCTAATGCATTATGATGAGTAATAAAAGGTTTAGCTGAGGCACCACTTGCTTTGTTATTTAAAATTGGTGTTTCAATTTCAATATATCCTTTTTCATTTAAATAGGTCCGTACTTCTCTAATGAACGCACTGCGAAATAAAAATTTCTTTTTTTCATCTTCATTCATAATAAGATCTACATAACGTTCCCGATAGATAAGTTCTTGATCTTCTAAACCATGGAATTTTTCTGGTAAAGGTTTTAACGCTTTTCCTAAAAAGGTAATTTGACTCGCACGAATCGTTTTTTCGCCAGTATGAGTCGTGAATACTTCGCCTTCTACACCAATAAAGTCACCAAGATCAAAATTTTGTTTAAATTCTTGATAAGCTTCTTCTCCAATCATATCCATTTTAACTGATATTTGAATTCTACCTGTGATATCACCGATAGTTAAGAAGCTCATTTTACCCATTTTGCGCATCAAAACAATACGACCAGCTACTTTAATATCTTTCGTTTCATCTGGTAATTCTTTGGCATCGCCAATTTCTGTGTTCACTTCAAATCTTTCAGGATATGGGTTTTTAATATTTTTTAATTTTTCTCTTCTAACAAGTTCTTGTTCTGTAAATTCTCTCATTTTTCTTCCTACTTTCTAATAAAAAACAGTTATCTTCCTCTAAAGGACGAATAACTGTTAAATCCGCGGTACCACCTTAATTCATGTTGCCATGCTCTTTATTTCTTTAACGCAGAATTACGGTTATGCTCCCACTCTTTTGTTCAATATAGGTTCTTTGATGAGTTACACCAACCCTCATCTCTCTTTAAAAGAAGGTCTATATCTACTCTAGTTTTCATCGCATTTCTTAAATGTACTATACTCTTCCTTTGACAAAAAGTCAATTTTTTTCATGTTTATTAAAGACCAATTAAATCAAAATTACTCGTTTCTTCACGAAGTAAAGGAATAAGTTTTTGGTATTGTTCTAATTTTTCTTTCAAAAAATCTATTTCTTCAAAGAAGAGATTCGGTTTATAAAATAATAAATCTTTAATATTGAATTCTTGATTTTGAAAGTATTCGATAACCTTTTCTACATTTTGTTCACTAGTTATAAATAAAATTTGATAGTCTTCATCTAGTTGAGTTAAAAGTTCTTGATAATCTTCTTCATTTAAATATTTTTTAAGATAATCCATAAATTACTCCTTTTTTGTTTTGAATCGCTGTTTTAAGTTTTTCTAATGAATTTTTACTTAAGTAACTTTGATAGGTAATTGCGTATAATAAAGCGTCTTCTAAGTGAGTTGGGAATTGTTCTTTTAAAATACTATAAATTCGTAAAACTTTGAGCCGTGATATTACGATGGTGCCAAAGACATAATGAAAGTTTTTATCTACTATATGATGATTCGTCTCTAGATTTATAATTAATGGATCTTGTAAAATTTGAGGATTAAAGTTTACGCCAAAATTATTTGCTATGTATTCTTCAAACTCTTTAAAAAGAGGAATTTCATCTTCTAAGGAAGCAAAGTTTTCTTGCTTGAACTCAGTTATCGGTTTATTACCTACCATATCTTGATAGCCATTTACCATAAAATCTCGTTTTAAATAACGATTATTTTTTTCGGATAAAATCGTGTGATAGTATTTATCGACTGGCAATTCATTTTTTAATTTGTATAGTAAAGCACATATTTTTTCTTCACTTATTTTTATTAAATTGCTTGGATATTTTTTGATATTATTGGCTCCTGGAAAAGCACTTTCTTCTAAGGGATTTAATAAACCTAGTTCAATTGCTTGATCACATTTAGTTGCTAATTCTGAAAAAGTTAGAGTGGATATTGCAAAATGTTTTACTTGATCTAAATGTAAAATATCATATTTTTTTAATATTCCAATATTTTCTTTTAAACGGAGCGAATTTGTTTTTAAAGTAGCTACATTGTGTCCTAAATCTAGAGAAACATCAAAACCTAAACTTTGTAAATACTTTTCATTTTCTACTAGTTCTTCAAAAGAGACTTTATGAGCAATTGTAGTAAGAAGAGTGCTTTTATTTTCATTTTTCTTTGACTTTTTTGTTTGTTCCATTTTTCTTTTTCTAGAGACAGGTAAATTTCGAATCCAAATGCTTGGAGTATTAAAAAAGACATTGGCCATTTTGCCTTCTTTTGCTAGTTCTTCGTACCTTTCTTTTACCGAGTTTAAAGTTCCAAAAGTGGTAATTACTAGAAGATTGATAGCTTCAAAACGTGAGAGTAAATTTGGTTTATGATGAACAATATCTTCTTCTTGTAAGTATTTTAAAATTTCTTCGACTTCATGAGAGTTTGCTCGACATAAAATTTCCTCTTGATGTTTTTTTAAGTATGGAATGACTTTTTCAACCTGATATTTTTGATAAAGTTCGATTAATTCTTCCAGACTTGCTCGCTTAGATTCTTTCTTTTTATTGGTACGGCGATCTTCATTATAGCTTTGCCAATCGAGTAAAAATTGTTTTTGTTCTTGATAAGAAAGATTAGGATTTTTTAACACTGTCGAATATACCCTTAAAAATTCTTCAGCGGTAAGTTCTTCAATGTTCTGAGGATCTTGGATTTTCTCAATTAAAATCTCTAAATCTATAATTTGATCTTCTATGCTACTCTTGCGTGCGAGGTCTTTATTTTTTTTAGTTTTTAAATCTTCTAATTGAGTATGAAGTTCTTGATTATGTTCTCTTATTAAATTCAAGAATTCTTGAATAAGTAAAGTTTGTTCATTTGTTAACTTCACTGTAAAATGTTTATTTAATTTGGCATCTAAAACCAATTTTATTAGACGAAACTGTTCTTTTATATTTGCTAGTTCGTATTTTTGGTATATTAAGGGAAGAACTGAATCTATTTTTAAATAATAGATATTATCTACATTTTTACTTAAATCATCAATTAATTCTTGTAGAAAAGCTTGTTGTTTTTGTAGTTGTTCTTCTTGAGTTATATTTTCATTTATTTTTATAGTATCTAATTCTTTGTATAACTGTTCAATATAAGCTATTATACTTTTTTCCAAGTTACTCCCTCCATTCGATTAAAAGATTATAGGCTTTTAAATAGAAAGTTAAATCGTCCGAAGGCTTGTTAAAATATTTCATAAATCGTTCTTTTGAAACGCCTAATTGAAAGGACAATTCGTCTATGTCTACATTTTTTGAAGTGATAAGACTTAGGCATTCTTGACATATTTTGTGCCAAAAAATATTTTTCATCTTCTGACCTCTTTTCCGATATTTAATCTATCATATAATTCTTGTTTAAAGTTACTTTGTTCTTCTAAAAGAGCACCTAGATTGGCGGTTCTGTAACTTTCTATTTCTACAGAGTATTTACGTACAATTTTTTCAGTCTCTTCAAATATTTTTTTAATACCTGCGATTTGTAAAACTAAAATTGTTTCTTCTGGTAATAATGCATAGGATAGGCACATTTTACCATTTTTGTTAATGAATACGGCTACATCACATTTTTGTTTTGTTAAAAATTTAGTGTGTCTATCGCCTCTTGTGTACGATTCATAGGTATGAGTTAAAGATTTAAAAAGATTGGCAATGCGATTTTGTTCTTCATTTGAAAATTTTTCTATATCAAAAAATGGTCGATTTTTTTCATCTAAAAAGAATAGAATACGATTTTCATCAAGTTCTGTTTCTTCACTTTTTTTCTCTTCTACTCGTTCTGTATCTAAACTTATGATCTCTTTTATAATTTCTTCTAAATTTGAAACATAGTATTCGATTTCTTCCTTTTTAGTAGGAGATACTTCTTTAGTTAATCCCCCTTGTGTTTCTGTGGCAACTATTTCTTCTACTTCCAACATTTCAATTAATAAAACCATCATTTTTTCTTCAGAATATTGAAAGCTTTGGATATCTGCTTCTTTTTGATGTAGGCATGCTGTGATCATTTTTATATATTCCATTTGTTGAGGAGTTTTATTGCCTAATAAATGTTGATATTTTTCTTTGTATATTTTTCCTTTAGCTACAAGGTTTTGATAGGTTGTGATAAGTTCTTTAAGAGAAACTGTTGGTTCTTCTTTAGCCGGGATTTCTCTTTCTTTTTTTGAACTTTCATCTAATATAGCTTTACTTAAAACTGCGATTTTCTCATTTTCACTCAAAGGACTTACTTCAATTAATTCGCTTAGATAACGAAAAGAAAAACTTTCTTTATTTAAACATTTTTCACATTCTACAATGTTTAAATCAATGTTTTTAATTTTGGCTTTTTCATTAGCTATGGTTTCTTGATAATTTTGGATTAAAGGATGAGTTAGAATTTTATGTAAAGCTTCTTTTGCTTGTACTAATTCATTTCCATTGTTTTCGTTAAAAAATTTAATTATTTCTATCGTTTCTTTTAAAGATGAATCTAAACTTATTAAAACATCTTGAGCCTTTAAAACATTATCTACAGTTGGTTCTTTTTTCATTGCCTCTATTTTGGTATAAGATTCTATATTTTTTTCACTTTGAGCTTTTTGTAAAGTGATTTTTTGAACATATTCTCTTACAAAAGATAAAAATTTGTCCCAAGCAATCGCGAATTGTTCTTCCGTTCCCATATAATCCCTCTATTCTTTTAAAATCTTATCATAAAAAGGACTTCATTTCAACCAATTGCCATGCTATAATACCTTTGAGGAGCGAGACTTATGGAATATGTAAAAATTAAAAATGCAGATCGAATTGTCAAGGATTGTCCTTATGTAGTCAATAATCCTAAGACCTATAAAGGAAAATGGAATCAATTTTTTCAAAATGGAAATCCGATCTGTTTAGAACTTGGAATGGGACGGGGTGATTTTATTATCGAGATGGCTCGGAAATATCCTAATATAAATTTTATTGGCTTAGAAGCGGTTGATTCTCAAATGGTTCCAGCTGTTCAACATTTAAGAAATGAGAAATTAGCTAATTTAAAGCTTATTTGTGGCGATGCAATGGAGATCGATCAGATTTTTCAAAAAGAAATTGATACGATCTATCTTACCTTTTGTGATCCATGGCCTAAAAAACATGATGATAAAAAAAGATTCACGCATATTAATTATTTAAAAAAATATGATAAGGTATTTAAAAAACAAAAACATATTATTTTAAAAACAGATAATAAAGGTTTCTTTGCTTATTCTTTAGAAACTTTGTCAAATTACTGGTATACATTTAAAAGAGTAAGTTTGGATTTACATCATGATGAGAATCCTATTTCCAATGTGATGACTAATTACGAAAAACAATATTTTAAAGAAGGAAGACCAATTTACTATGTAGACGCCAGATTTGAAGAGTAAAAAAAAGGATGTTAGAAAATTATTATTTATTTTCTAGCATCCTCTTTTTATGTGATTTATATTTGTCTTTCGATATCTTGATCGGTTGGAATTTTTTCGATAAATTCAAATAAATCCGAGATGGTTCCCCGAAAGTTTCCGGTAGCCCATCCTAAACGATTATTTAAGTTTAATGTACTAAAGCCCGGTAGTTTTCGCACCTTATCTGGATTGATTACTTTAGGTATAAAATAATCGAAAACTAAACCATCTGGAGTTTTTGAAATTTTAATGGAAGTAGCATGGCCATAGTCGCGAATAATCATAAAAGCCAAATCGTTTGAGCACGAAAGAATGTAGACGAAACCACTATCAATTGTACTTGGAAAGTTCTCTAGTAGCTGAGTAGTCATTTCATTAGGTGTACCAAAAAGAAAAACTTGATTTTTTTCTGTATTCAAAGGAAAAACTTCTTCATAATTTAAATTATTAATTATATAAGAATGATAGAAATGTAATAATTCATTAATAGAAGTACATTCTTTGGTAATACTTCTTAAATCAAACCACGTATAACAGGCAATACAATTTTGATTTACTGCATTTAAAAAGGATTCTTTTTGTTCTGAAAAACGAGTGGTAAATAGCTCTTGAATTCCGGGTGCTGTACAATCGCAATTTGCGATATCAATTTGGATTTGAGCAAAAAATTTCTTAATAAAATCTTCCATTAAATTGGAAGGAATTCCTTTTAATAAAGGAATCATGTTTTTAAAAGTTTCTTCTAGACTATTGGCTGTTTTTGTAAGAGGTTGACATATCTTTGCATTTGATAGGTTCCCGTTAAGTTATCTTTGGCTTGGGCTAACTCCATTAGAATCTTTTTAATTGCTATGTCTTTTTGTAAAAAGGATTCAAAATCTGCAAAAAAACGTTTTTTTCTTCTTCACTCATCTTATACTTCACCTAACTCTTCCAATAAAGAGTACAAAGTTCCTTCATCCCATATTTCAATACCAAGTTCTTTTGCTTTATCAGCTTTGCTGCCTGGTTTTTCGCCTACGATTACGACATCGGTTTTTGATGACACACCGCCACTTGCATGGCCCCCATAGTTTTCGATGATGTTTTCGATTTCATCGCGCCCCATAAAGGAGATTGTACCTGTCACAACAAAACGTCGATCCGTAATTCGTTCATGATATTTTAAACCAGAACCTAAGAATTGCATGTTTAATCCAAGACTCTTTAAAGTGTTGATAAGCGCTTGGTTATCCACATTTTCAAAATAAGACGCTAGATTATGGGCTAGAATAGGACCAATGTCTTTTAAAGTTTTTAAGTCTTCTTCACTTTGGCTCATTAAGGCATCTAGTGTTTTAAAATGACGGGCAAGAACTAGGGCTGTCTTATCCCCAATGCCTTCAATGCCGAGACCAAATAGAAGTCTTTCTAAACTGTTTTTCTTACTATTTTCAATGGCTTCTAATAAGTTTTCGATGCTTTTTTTCCCGTAACCTTCTAATTCTTGAAGATCTTTTTTATGAACTTCTAAATGATAAATATCTGGGATACTTTTGATAAAGCCTAGATTAAAGAAGTCTTCCATAATTCTTTCCCCTAAGCCGTCGATATTCATTGCTTTACGACTGCAAAAGTGGATAAGTCCTTCAATGTGTCTAGCAGGGCAATGCGGATTTGGACAAAAATGATCAACTTGACCTTTTTTCTTTACTAATTTTGTGTTGCAAATTGGACAGTTTTCAATCATGACAAAGTCTTGTTCATTACCGGTTCTTCTTTCTGTTTTTGCTTCTACTACTTCAGGAATGACATCACCCGCTTTGCGAATGGAAACAATATCTCCTATTTTTAAGCCTTTTTCTAATACATAATCTTCATTATGAAGTGTCGCACGTTTAACTGTTGATCCCATGACAATAACCGGTTCTAGAACAGCATTTGGCGTGATTCTGCCGGTTCTTCCCACCGTAAAAATGATATCTGTTAATTTGGTTAAAACTTCTTCAGCTGGAAATTTATAAGCAATCGCCCATCTTGGATGTTTGGAAGTAAATCCTAAAGCGTCTTGCATCGCCAAATCATTTACTTTGATAACTACACCGTCAATGTCGTAAGATAAAGTAGCTCTTTTTTCAGCGTATTCTTCAATAAATTTTAAAATGCCATCAATATCTTTTACTAAGCGATTTGCTGGATTTACTTTAAAGCCTAAGTTTTTCATAAACTCTAAAGCTCCATAGTGTGTTTTAATGCCATAATCTTCGGGATTGGGTAAATGATAAATCCAAGTATCGAGGCCACGTCCGGCAGCAATTTTCGAATCCAGTTGGCGAATTGAACCGGCGGCTGCATTACGACAATTTTGAAATAAAGGTAGATCAAGTTCAGAGCGCTCTTGATTTAGTTTTTTTAAAACACTTCTGGGCATATAGATTTCGCCCCGTACTTCAATGTCAATTGGCTCTTTTAGATGAAGTGGGATAGAACGTATGGTTTTTACATTATGCGTGATATCCTCGCCTACGACTCCATCTCCTCGTGTCGCGCCGGTAACAAAATTACCATCCTCATAGTGAAAAGAACCACTTAACCCATCAATTTTTAATTCACATACATATTCGGGTGTAAAACCACTTTTTTTGATGCGTTCATCAAATTCTCTGATTTCCTCTTCATTAAAAACATCGGGTAATGAGAGCATCGGAATACTGTGACGAATTTTTTGAAACTTATCAATTACTTCGCCTCCTACTCTTTTCGTTGGAGAAGTTGGACTAGCAAGCTCTGGATATTCTTTTTCAATCTCTTCTAATTCACGCATATACTTGTCAAATTCTTGGTCTGTTAGAGTTGGATTAGCCAAGACATAATATTCATAGTTTGCTTTTTCTAAAATTGTCGTGAGTTCTTGAACTCTTTTTCTTTTTTCTTCAAGCATAGTTTTCACTCCCCTTTTATTTTTGCCAAAGAATCGGAGGGTATTCTTCTTTTTCTTTTAATTCTTTTATTTTTGCTTTTACTTCCTCTAAGTCTTCTTTATATGTCATGCCTAACCATGTGCCCTTACTTACACGATAAGTAAGAGTCAATTTACCAGCAGCTAAATACTTTTCTAAAAAATCAGGTAATAGAGCTTCACATTTTTCTAGGTTTTCTTGATTTTCTTTCATAAAATCTCTAAAGTATTCTTCTAAGTAAGTAAAAATTTCTTTTTTAAAACCAAAGAAGTTCATTGAAACTGGATGATCTTTTTCGATAAAAAAGGGTTCACTGCCATCTAAAGGATTCGCGATTACTTTATCATTTTCATATCCCACATTACATTCAATGATTTTCTTTACTAAATTTCCCTCATAATATAATACGCCTCTTTTGACAAAACCGTGCGAACTTGAAACTTCACAAAATGGATAAGGAACTGATATTTGTTCCATTTCATTTGTAGAAGTCTTTAGATAATCGGCAACGATTTTATAGGTATCAAAGCCATAGAAATCATCGGCATTTAAAACAGCAAACGGTCCTGTTACTTCATCTTTAGCACTTAATACAGCTTGTACAGTTCCCCATGGCTTTTGACGAGTTGCTGGAACACTCACAAAAGATGGAACATCTGTCATTTTTTGGAAAACGTAAGCCACTTTAATTTTATCTTCAATTCTTTTGCCAATGGTAGCTTTAAAATCCTCTAAATTTTCTTCTTTAATAATAAAAACTACTTTGGTAAATCCTGCTTTAATCGCATCATATACAGAATAATCAATTAGGAAGTTTCCTTCCTCATCAACTGGAGTAATTTGTTTTAAACCCCCAAATCTACTGCCCATGCCTGCTGCCATGACAACTAAAGTTAATTCTTTCATTTATCTTCCTTTTCCTTTCTTTTCACTAAGTGTTTGATTTAATAATTCTAATGCTTCATATATATTTTCGGCTTTACATTCAGCGATATTCTGATAGCTTAAACGATCATCTTTAATTGTTTCTTTTTCTAAAAAAGCACGATAGAGATTCGTATTTTTTTGAAATTTGACACATAAAGAGGTTGTATCTGACAAGCTCTTTTCGATCTCGGGATAAGAGTCTAAAGAAATGACAGGCTCAAATATTGTGTGAATCGTCTTAGTACTAGTACTGTCATTTACTTGAATCAGACTTAAAAAATTTTGCCCTCTTTTATACATCCGAATATATTCTTTACCTAAATAAAAACTACCGTTCATAACTACCCTATCTTTCGTATACTTTTATGATTTTTCATTAATTTACGAATACCGTATTGTTTTGAAAAAGCCACAGATATTAAACTTTTTTCGACACCAATTACTACTCCACGACCATAGATAGTGTGCATGATAACATCGCCTTCTTGATAATCGACATCGTTATCAAAGTACATGTCTTCTTTATGGAATTCTTTATTCGAAATTTCTGGTGCTTCTTGCTCTAGTAAACCTTGGTCAATTTCATCTAAAAAACGACTTGGCATATTCCGGTTTACTTGCCCATAAATCATTCGTGATTTGGCATTAGTTAAATAAAGACGTTCTTTAGCGCGGGTGATAGCCACATAGCAAAGACGCCGTTCTTCTTCAATGCCACCTTCTTCATTGAAGCTGTTTTGATGCGGAAAAAGCCCTTCTTCCATTCCAACCAAGAAAACAATAGGAAACTCAAGTCCTTTAGCACTATGCATGGTCATCAATGTTACAACATCATCCTCATTTTTATGTTCTGAAATATCGGCAACTAAACTAATTTCCTCTAAGAAGTCCCCTAAATCTACACTGCCGGTTGTTTCTTCATAAGTGGCTGTAATGCTTCGAAACTCCATCAAGTTATCCAATCTTAGTTCACTTTCTAAAGCTGGATCTTGTTCTAATTCTCGTTTAATCCCTGTTTTTTCTAATACAAGATCTACTAGTTCGGTCAAAGAACAGTTTTTAGCTTCTTCTTGTAAAGCTAAAATAAGATTTTTAAATTCCAATTCTTTTGGGGAATTTAAAACATCAAACATACTTAATTCACTATCTTTACTAAGCGTTGCAAGCTTAGCAATAGAAGTAGAACCAATTCCTCGTTTAGGTACATTAATTACACGTTCTAAGGAAACATTATCATGCGGATTTAAAATCAAACGAAGATAGCATATTAAATCTTTAATTTCTTTACGAGAATAGAAATAGTAGCTACCTACCACTTTATAAGGAATATTCGCTTTTAAAAATTGTTCTTCAACGATACGTGCTTGAGCATTAGTACGGTAAAAAACGGCAATATCCTTCTTTTTGTATCCTTCCGAAAATAATTTACGTATTTCTTCAATGACTAAATTAATTTCATTTTTTTCATCATAGGCTCGCATGTATTTAATTTTTAAGCCTTCACCATGATGACTGCGCAAATTCTTTTCTTTTCGCTCTTTATTATGTTTGATGACACTATTGGCGGCATCTAGAATCATTTTCGTACTGCGATAATTATCTTCTAGGGGAATTACTACAGCATCGGGATAATCTTTTTCAAAGTTTAAAATATTTTTATAATTGGCCCCACGGAATTGATAAATAGATTGATCTGGATCTCCTACTACAAATAAATTCCGATATTTCCTAGCTAATAATTTAACTAACTTATATTGAACTTCATTGGTATCTTGGTATTCATCAATTAAGATATATTGATATTTATCTTGATAATGTTCTAATACTTCAGGATGTTCTTGAAAGAGTAAAACAGGTAATCTTAATAGATCATCAAAATCTACAGAATTATTTTGTTTTAAACGAATATTATATTCAAGATATACTTCGTAAGCAATTTTTTCCATATCACTTTGAAAGAATTTTTCGACTTCCGCATTTGTTAACATTTCATTTTTAATAAAGCTAATTCGATTCCGAATATAGGATGGGGCAACTTCTTTGATATCATAGCCCTTTTCCTTTAGAATTTTTTTAATTAAGCTTAAAACATCTTCACTATCTAGTATCGTAAAGTTACGAGTCATTCCTAATTTTAAAACATTTTCCCGAATAACTCGCATGCCAAAGGAATGGAATGTTCCTACAAAAGCTTGGTTGTCTTCCACAATTTTATTTAATCTTTCTTTCATTTCTTTCGCGGCTTTATTGGTAAAAGTGATCGCGAGAATATGATAAGATTCTACTCCACTATCTATTAATGTTGCAATCCTTGTAGTTAAGACTTTTGTTTTGCCAGAACCGGCTCCGGCAATTACTAAACAAGGACCATCTTTATGCATTACTGCTTCTCTTTGTAAATCATTTAATTCTTGTAAATTGTTCATATCATCAAACCTCTTTCTTATTATACAAAAAAGGACTCAAAAAAGAAAGAAAATCATTGCAAATGCCGATGAATATGTTTTAGTTTTGTACCTAAATAAAAAATAGAAAATCCTAAAACAGGAAAAAAGTCATACTTCGACAAAAGTAGACAAAACTTGTCAAAACCTCTTCTTGCTAAATAAAGGTGTATGCCTTTAGAATAACAGGGCATGAAGGAGGTAAACTCATGATTACTGATTTACAGGAAAA
>CALVJI010000027.1 GCA_944332105.1 uncultured Bacilli bacterium | reverse complement strand
GATCGAAGCGTTTATAGTGGAAGTGATGGAGTCACAACGACAGCTACTACCTATTTTGGAGGATATGGAAGATATGTCAATCACAATCCAACTTTGAAATGTCCACAGCAAAATGATTTGTTTACAGTAGACAATGCAGATGGCAACCAAGCTTTAACTTATCCGATAGGACTTATTACTGTAGATGAATTAATGTTAGGTGGTTTATCTGATGGTTATTTAAACAGATTATCCTACACTTATTCATCAAGTCATTACTGGACAATGTCGCCTAGGCATTTCAGCGCCACGGATGCGAGTGCGTACGTGTTCTTTGCGAACTCGTCCGGGTATGCGGCGAGCTGGGGCTTTGTTACCCACGCGCTTGGCGTGCGCGCGGTTATCAATCTGAAGGCTGATACTCCGATAACAGGAGGAATTGGGACGGCTAATGACCCTTATATAGTGAAAATTGCATAAAGTGATAAAGAACAAAGGTTAATACTTTTATTTTAAGTATTACCTTTTTTTCTTAACTTGCGTATATTAAAAAAAGAAGGTATACTTTAAATAAGAAACAGGTGATTATGTTATGACGTCATTTTCTTATGCAATTAAAACGGCTATTTTGTTGTTTCCTATAGTTGCTTTATTATTTACTATTCCTTATATTATCTATCAATATCATAAATATGGTGCAGTGAGTTCTTATCGTTCTATTATTGTGTATTCTTTTTTGTTGTATTTGATGGTTGCTTACTTTTTAGTAATTTTACCTTTACCAGATATTGAAACTGTATCGATGATGAAAACACCTAGTTATAATTTAATTCCTTTTCATTTTATTTCAGAAATATTTTCTTTATCTACTTTTTCAGTTAGTGATTTTGCAACATATTTTCCAACTTTAAAAAATCCGGTTGTTTATGAAGCTATTTTTAATGTCTTTTTAACTGTTCCTTTTGGTGTTTATTTACATTATTATTTTGAGTTTGATTTTAAGAAAACTCTGTTTTATAGTTTTTGTTTGACTTTGTTTTTTGAATTGACTCAGTTAAGTGGTTTATATTTTATTTATCCAAGAGGGTATCGGGTTTTTGATGTCGATGATTTAATATTAAACACATTAGGAGGAGTTATTGGGTATTTGCTTGCATTTATTCCTTTAAAATTTTTACCGACGCGAAAAGAGATAGATCAGAGTTCTCTTGTTAAAGGACAAAAAGTAAGTATTTTACGAAGAGCTTTTAGTTTTGGTATTGATATGGGTATTTTTCTCTTTGTTTTCTTTAGTGTCCTTTATTTTACTCATCAATTTTTGACTAGTTGGAAGATAGTAAGTTTATGTTTTTTAGTTTTTTGGACAGTTTTTTATTTTGTGGTGTTACCAACTTGTTTAAAGGGAAGAACTGTGGCTATGAAGTTTTTTCATTTAGAGTTTTTTTCTAGTAAGAAAGTAACTTGGTATCGAATCTTTGCTTATTATTTTTGGGGTGTTTTCTTCTATGTCTGTATTCCTGTTTTGTTATTGTTTGGTGGTTTTTATTTCTATCAAAGCAAGATGATTACAGAAAATATTTGGGAATATTATCAAATTGTCTTGGCTGCTTTAACTTTAATGGTTTATTTGATTGCTTTATTAAAACGGATTTTTGATATGCCTTTATTATCTGAAAAAATAGCTCATTTAAAAATTGTTAGTACAATTGAAATGACTAGTGAAGAATCATAAAAATATTTTTTCGATATTTTCTTCTTTTTTAATTTCTTTAATAAAACGAGAAGGATTTTCTTTAGGAATTAAAAGATATATATAACTTTTTGTTCTTGTAAGGGCGACGTAGAACAATCTTCTTTCTTCTTCATAGGGAAAAGGTTGTTCATTTTTTATTAAAGAAAGAATTTTTTCATCTTTTTGTAAGGAAGGAAATCCATAGAGAGTACTTTCTAAATTTAAAAGAATAACGACATCGCTTTCTAAACCTTTCGCAGCATGAACTGTTAAAAAACGAATATGGTGATTAGGAAATTTTGGAAAGAAAAGGGTATTGTTTTCTTTTATTGTAAAGGATAAATTTTTGGTATATTTTTTGAGGTCAAAGTGGTTGCGACCCAATAGAAAAATCTGTTGATTGGAAGGAATTTTTTGGAGAACTTTTTCTAAAATATTGTTGGAATTTTTGTAAAAGACTAGTTTTATTGGTTTGGAAAGATGTTTGCTACTTCTTAATTCTTTTTTTATTTGATGAGGATTTTTTTGGATAAATGTGCCGGCAATTTTTACTAGTTCATCGCTATTACGATAAGTAGTTTCTAATTTGTAGGTTTGAACATTTGGGAAAAAAGAAGAGAAGTTTAAGAATATGGAAAGATCACAGCCTGAGAAATGGTAAATTGATTGATAATCATCCCCAACGACACATAAGGAAGCATCAGTTTGTTTTATTATTTCCTCTATGAAATTAAAACGACAAAGTGAGGTGTCTTGAAATTCGTCAATAATAATTAGTTTATAAGGAAGGTTCATAGAGTGTTGCTGTAAATAGGTTGTCGTTTTTAAAATGATATCATCAAAGTCTAGGGTATTTGCGCTTTCTTTGGCATTTTCATAAAGAAGATAAATAGCATAGATTAGATAAAGAAGAGGTTCTTTCTTCGCTTTTTTTAAAATGTTTTTTAAATCATTTTGAAAGTATCCATTGGCTTTAAAGAGATTTATAAAAGTAATGATTTGTTTTTTTATAGCTGGATATTTTTTAGAGGAAAGAATTTTTTGCCATGAGAAAAAGGGTGGTAGATCAAAGACTTTGTAACATTTTTTGATTAGAAATTTGTTGTGGAAGCATTTCGTTTGAAAAAATTCGGTAATTGTATAATCAAGTAAATCTGGTTGAGCAATCTTATAAGGAATTTTGGCTTGTTGTAAAATGGATAAGGCTAATTTGTGAAAGGTAAAAGTGGGTACTTCAACTTGACAGTTTTTAAGAATATTCTTTTTTAAATTATTGGTGGCTTCATTGGTAAATGAGATCGTACATATTTCTTCTGGTTTTATTAAGTGATTTTCTAGCATATATTTAATCTTGCCAATTAAAGTTAGAGTTTTACCAGAACCGGCACCAGCAATAATTAAAGAGTATTTTGCGTTTTCTAAAACGGGTTTTAATTGTTCTTCATCTAAGGCATAATTGTTTACAATAATTTTGGTCATAAAGATATTATAAAAAACTTGTGGTTTGTTTGTCAATTTGTTAGAATAGAAGGCAAAACGAAGGAAGTGTGAGAATATGAAAAAAAGCCAAAAAGCTTTTGTGAATGATAAGTTTTTAGAGGAATTACTTCAGTTACATGAACGTTTGGATGAAGCAGAAAAAAAAATACAGACTCTGGAAAATGAAACAAGTGACGATGATTTAACGATACAAGAAAAATCACAAATAATAGCGGTCATAGAAAAAAAGGATAGTTTAGTACCTTTTATAAAAAATAATACGTATTTTAAATTGCAAAAAGTTTGGTCTTCTGTATTTGTTTATAGGAATTTACTTGATGAAGTTGAAAAAATACAGTATTTTATTCGGGATACTTTGAAAAAAACTTTTGATTTTAAACGCTTTGGTAAGAAGGATTGCCATCATGTTTTTGTGCTTCTTGATAATCATTTAAAATGCGTTTGCTGTGGTCATTCTAGTTTAGAGTATGATTTATCTAGCGATGAAGAAAAATGGCTTATTCAAGCTGCTAAAGAGAAATTTTTAGTCGTTTCCCATGCAACTTTAGATGATATTCCTTTTCTTAAGAGAATGACTATGGAACAAGATGTGAATCAAGGAGATCTCTTATATGCTTTTAAGTTATTAAAGGCGCGGCGATATGACGCGATGGATCCGGAATACTTAAATGAGGAGACTACTTATAATTCGATGTTTGATAGTTGTGATTTAATGTGGGAAAACGAACATTTAGCAGATAGAATAGAACATGAGAGTAGTGCCCAATTTAAAGATTTGTTACTTCAAGAATGTCAAGTAGCTCAATATGAAATTAGAATTTTAAATGGCGAGAGTATTCCTGGTCTTTTTGAAGAAGCAGTGAATGAAAGTGAAAAATTCGCGGTTGCCAAGGCATACTATAATTTATCAAGAGAATATTTTAGAAAAAATAGTACTTATTTTAAAAATGAAGAAGATGCTTTAAACTATACTTGTTTAACAGCTCATCCCGAGATTAATGAGATGATTTTAGAACGCACTATTAGTAGGAAGAAATGAATTTAATTTTAAAAAAACCTACTTTTCAAGATAAAGATAAATGGCTTTTATATGTTAAAGAGTATCGAAAATTTGATCAAGGAGGGCATCCATTAAATTATTATGCGAATTCTATTTATGAAGAATGGCTTAGATATATAAATGAAGCATGTCAGCGTGATGGTTGTACTAATAAAATTCCAGTATCTGTTTATTTTGTTTTTGAAAGTGATTATCTTGTTGGAACACTTTCTATTCAGCATAGTCTTTTAAATTGGGATTTGGCTTTTTATGGAGGACATATTGGCTATAGTGTACGTCCAAGTAAACGAGGTCAAGGATATGGAACGCAAATTTTATCTCTTGCTTTGTTTGAATGTCAAAAGCTTGGACTTGAAAAAATTATGGTTAGTTGTCGAAGAGAGAATGTGGCTTCTGCTAAAGTCATTGAAAACAATTTAGGAGTATTGACAAGAGAAGTGTATGTCTTAAAAGAAAATGCCTTTTATAAAATTTATTGGATTCAAGTATCAAGGGCGATAGAGGAGTTTAAAAAGAAAAATAGAGCAAGAGTTTTGTCTATCCATTGATGTCAAATCCTTGTTTATATCTGTTAACTCTTCTTTTTTTTTGCTATAATAAAGGGTAAGTGAGGGTGGTAAAATGCAGAGAAAAACCTATGCTTTAATAAATGGAGATGCATTGACGCAGAATGTTTTAGAAATAAAAAAACAATATCCAGATTATGAATATTATTTTGGAGTGGTGAAAAACAATGCCTATCATCATGGAATGAAATGTGTGCTGGATTTGATTCGTGGTGGGGTTAATTATTTGGCAGTGTCTTCTTTGGAAGAAGCTTTACAAGTTAGAAAATATACAAGTGACACGCCTGTTTTGTGTTTAGAGCCAATTGATTTAGAGTATCTTTTGGATGCCATTAATAATGAGATTACTGTTACCATTGATTCTTTAGAGTATGCCAAGGAAGTTGTAAAATTGGATTTATTTGATTTATTGAAAGTTCATTTGGCTGTGGATTCGGGGATGAGGCGTTTGGGATTTACGACGAGTAAAGATTTTAAAGAAGCTTATCATCTTTTAAAAGAGAATCCTCATGTTTTAATTGAAGGCGTTTTCAGTCATTTTGCTACGTCAGGCATTATGGATCCTTATTGGGATAAACAAGTTCATACTTTTTTAGAAATTACTAAGGATATTTCTTTAGAGGAGATCCCGATTGTTCATTTTGGACGAAGCTTAACTTTAGTAAATCATGAAAAATTACCTTTTTGTAATGGGATTCGTTTGGGTATTATTTTATATGGTTTTGCACAGAATATGCCGGATGGACATTCCTTAAAAAGTAAATTTAGAATTATGAAAAGAAGGTTTTTACAAAAGAAATATCATTGTAGTGAAACTCGGTTAACCAACTCTTTACAACTTAAAACAGCAATGGAGTTATATAGTACAGTTATGAGTGTGCGGAAAGTACATATTGGTGATGTGATTGGGTATACTATTTATAAGGTTAAAGAAGAAGGTTATGTTCTTACTTTACCGATTGGATATGCCGATGGAGTAACGAGGAATTTTCAAGAAGTATATGTGAAAGGAAAATTTTTACCGATAGTTGCTGATTGTATGGATATGTTACTTGTTTTTAGTCCAGAAAAGATTGCAATTGGTACTGAAGTTGAAATCTTTGGCGCGCATATTCCTATTTCTAAAGTTTGTTTTCGAATACACACGAATGCATATCATTTATTTAATCAAATTAGTCATCGGGTTGTACGCATTCATGTTCATGGACGTGAAAAGGAAGAAATCTTTTATTAGAAGGGGGATCTTTTATGGATTTTCAAGTTTTTATTATTGGTAGTGATGCAAATGCTTATTATATGGCACGGGCGTGTTATGAGGAATATCACAAAAAGGCCCATTTAATTGCTAAGGAACGCTTAGCTTTTACAAAATTTTCTAATATTTTAACTATTTCCTATTATGATAATTTATGGGAAGAAGAAGATTTTGTAAGAATTTTAAATACAAAAGCAGAAAAATATGAAATGCCTATTCTTGTGATAAGTACCAATGAGACTTATTCTTTATTATTGGCCCGCAACCAAAAAAGATTAGCGAAGAATCTTGTATATTTTAAACAGGAAGAAAAAGTTATTAAAACTTTGATGAACAAAGAGCAGTTTTATAAAACATATAAGAAATCTAGTTTGTGTTTTCCAGAAACTTATTATTTTGATGTTGCCAAAGATCAAATCCTGCCAACGATGAAATATCCAATGATTTTGAAACCTGCCAATGTCGTATTATATAATCATGTGCCTTTTGAAGGGAAGAAGAAAATTTATAAAATTGCCTCCGAAGAGGAATTAAAAGAAACGATCGCTTTACTTAAAAATTCACCTTATCAAGATAAGATGATTTTGCAAGAGTTTATTCCGGGAAATGATTCTTATTTATTTGATAGTGTTGTTTATGTTGATCGTATGGGTAAAGTAAAGGTGATTAGTTTTGCACAGATAGGCATTCAAGAAAGAACGAAGAGTATGGTTGGAAATGCCGCGGCTTTAATTAATGGACTAAATACTTTCGATGGTGATGTTTTAGAAGCTAAAAAAGCTATTATTACTTTTATGGAAAAGTTAGGTATGAATGGTTTTTTTGAAGTAGATATGAAGTATGATGAGCGTGATCAAAAGTT
Organism: uncultured Bacilli bacterium; assembly: GCA_944332105.1. Lineage (GTDB taxonomy): Bacteria > Bacillota_I > Bacilli_A > RF39 > UBA660 > Ventrenecus. The sequence continues at coordinate 5,960 of CALVJI010000027.1, read as the reverse complement.
TAAAGTATTAGAAATAAATGCTCGACAGGGTAGGAGTAGCTATTATCTTGTACCATTGGGAGTCAATTTGGTCAAAGTTATGGTGGATGATCTTTTATATCAGAAAGAATTACCGTTTGCCGATTTAAACGAAAAAGTATTGTTATCTTTTGTACCTAAAAATATTATTAAGAAATATGTTTCTAATCCTCTATTTCAAAAGGAAGCTCTTCGTTTGTGGAAGAAACGGGTGAGTCCGATGGAGTGTAAGTTAGATAAAAATTGGCGACGTTTTTTGATGATGAAAAAAAGATTGTGGCATTATGAGAAAGAATATGCCAATAGTGATTGGCAAGAATAGAAATTATTGGGAGGTGAGCCGTGTATGTGCGGTATTGTAGGGTTTGCTGATAAGAAAAAGAAAAAAGAAAAAGCTAAGATTATTAAAGATATGGCTGACATGATCATTCATCGTGGACCAGATGGTGAAGGATACTATACCGATGATTATGTTGCTTTAGGACATCGTCGTTTATCTATTATTGATGTGGCAGGTGGAGCTCAGCCTATTTATAATGAGGATAAGTCCTTAGCTGTTATTTTTAATGGTGAAATTTATAATTATCAAGCTTTAAAAAAAGAATTAGAAGAAAAAGGGTATCATTTTCAAACAAAGACAGACACAGAGGTTTTACTTCATGGATATGCCGAATGGAAAGATGACCTTTATGAAAAATTACGAGGAATGTTTGCTTTTGTTATTTATGATATGAAAAATCATGAATTGATTGGCGCACGTGATCATTTTGGAATCAAGCCTTTTTATTACTATTATCATGATGGAGAATTTTTGTTTGGTTCAGAGATTAAATCTTTTTTGGCTCATCCTAATTTTCAAAAAGAACTTAATACGGATCCGTTAAAGATGTATTTGATTTTTCAATATTCTATTAAAGAAGAGACTTTTTTTAAGAATGTTTTTAAATTAAAACCTGGTCATTTTTTTCATTATAAAGATGGTAACTTAACTATTGATTCATATTTTTCTGTATCGTATGCTCCAAGTAAAAAGAAAATGGAAACTATGGCCGATGAATTAGAGAAAGTTTTAGAAGATTCTATTTATTATCATCAAACAACAAGTGATGTTGAGGTTGGTGCTTATCTTTCTGGGGGTGTTGATTCTTCTTATGTTGTCAGTGTTGGAAAACCTGAAAAAACTTTTTCGGTAGGTTTTTCTTATGCAGGTTTTGATGAGACAGATTATGCTAAAGATTTATCGGAGCAATTAGGCATTTCTAATGTTCGTAAAAAGATATCAGCTGAAGATTTTTTTGAGGCGTTACCAGAAGTGGAATGGCATACGGATGAGCCGCATGCGAATTTGTCGACTGTGCCGTTGTTTTATTTATCCAAATTAACAAGAAAAGAAGTGAAGGTAGCTTTAGCTGGTGAAGGTAGCGATGAAATGTTTGGGGGGTATAATGAGTATAATGATCCGATGTTGCTTCGTTGGTATTTACATTTACCGCTTTTCATGCGCAAGGGCATTCGGAATGTTTGCAGGCATTTACCACATTTTCCAGGACGGAATACTTTGATTAAATATGGTCTTCCTTTTAATGAACGATATATTGGACATGGTTCTTTTATGGAGAGTGATGAAGCCAATGAATTATTAGCTGATTCTTTAAAAAACAAGGAAACAATTGCCGATGTATTGGAGCCTGTTTATAAAAATGTGAAACATGAAAGTGAATTGACTAAAAAAATGTATATTGATTTTCATTTTTGGTTACCACAAGATATTTTATTAAAAGCAGATAAGATGAGTATGGCACATTCCATTGAATTACGAACACCTTTAATTGATATTGAAGTGTTTAAATATGCTCGAACATTGCCAAATAAGTATTTGTTACGTAAAGGACAAACGAAATATATTTTTCGAAAGATCGCGGCTAAAAAAATTCCTAGCGAATGGAGTAACCGTCGTAAATGTGGATTTCCAGTTCCTTTTTCTAAATGGATACGTGAAGATAAGTTTTATCAGGTAGTGCGTGATGAGTTTACAAAGGGATATGTTTCTAAATACTTTGATCAAGCAATGATTTTGAAATTGTTAGAAGAACATCATCAAGGCAAAAAGAATCATGGTCGGAAAATTTATAATATTTATTGTTTTTTAGTTTGGTATGATCAATACTTTGGTGAAGCTAAGGCTTGAGGATTGTTATATCCTCTTTTTTTGGGTGTATAAAAAAAGGAGAACTTTTTCTAGTTCTCACTTTGGGTGTCACAACTATCTCGGACATTTACTTTGCCGGTAACGCGTTTTTGAATTCCTTGATATGTAACAACATAAGTCACATTTTTTTCACCAGTTGTACTTGTATCAACATTGCTTGCTGTTATTGTAGCATCTTTGGTTACATCTTTGCCTTCAAAAGTAACTTTGACAGCATTTTGAGCATTAATGGTGCCACCTATTTCGACACATATAGTTGAAGCTGTAACTTCTAAGTCTTCATCATCAACACTGCCAGCTTCGACAGTTACTTCAACGCCATTCGATTGATTTGTTTTGAAAATGCTGTAGGCACTTCTAATAACAAAGGTATATTCGCCACTTGAAGGAGCAGTGTATGTATATGATGTGTTTTGAGTCCAGCCAAGACTTGTTAAGTTTCCATTACTGTCCTTTAAATAGATTTGATATCCTAAAGAACCGATAGATGAAGTATTGTAGTTTTCATAAATACTCATATATTGATTTTCAAATAGAGAATAGCTGTGACTATATGTATTTTTAAAGTACTCAAAATAGTTAGCAAATTCTTCACGAACACTTTCAGTATTTAAAGCAGCTGGTGTTTCAATAGCATCCCATGTTAATGTAATTGTACTTTCTTTAGCAGTTCCTTTGGCATTCGTTACGTCATCTAATTTTGCAAATCTCTCAGATGTTTCACTTGGTTCAGCACCTTCTTTAAAGTATGCCTGATATTTCATGTTGCTTGGAGTGTATTCACTGGCCCGTTTGGTTGGTAATGTATTACTTTCAATAGTTACACTGACAACCGTTTCTGGTTTAGTGAAAGCTTCATTTTTGGTTAAAATATTGTTAGCTAGATATGCGCTAATTTGACTTCGGGCGTTAGTTCCGGTATTACTGGTTAAATAATGAGAGGAATCAAGATCTTTACGATCATAACCATACCACATTGAAATAGAGTATTCGGTATTATAAGTATTTACCCAGTGATCTGGTGTTGTATCACTTCTGACACCATATTGAGCTGCGACTTCATCTGTAATGTTTGTTGTTCCTGATTTAGAAGCAATGGTTCCTCTTAAATTTGAACTGATCGAACCACCAACACCTTCTCTAGTTGCTTGAAGAAGAACATCGGTAATCATCCATGCAGTTTCTTCACTCATCGCGCGAGTCATTTCATATTTATATTCAATTGTTTCTTCGGTTTGATTGTTGACAATTTTCGAATAAGAATATGGTTCAATGTAGTAGCCACCTCTTGCAAAAGCAGCGTAAGCAGCTGAACTTTCTAATGGTGATAGTCCGTGAGGCCAACCACCGATTGAGAAGGATTCAAATAGTCCGGCATCACCATAATTGTCTTCATCAATACCAAGATTATTTAAAAATTCTAAAATATTATCGACATCCACTTGATGGAAGGCTTGTAAAGCAGTAGTATTTCGGGAAGCTGATAAAGCATTTTTAAGAGTATAAACGCCACGATATGCATTATCCCAGTTATTCATAACACCACCATTGTTATAAGTATATCTAAAGTCGATAAACATTTGGCCTGTGGATGCATTGTTATATTCAATTAATGGACCATAATCAATTAATGGTTTCGCGGTTGATCCTGGTTGAGTTCGGACAATCGCCCGATTATATCCTGTTTTAACATAATTTCTACCAGGTCCAAGAGCAGTAATAGAGCCGTTTTCAACCGAAGTGACAGCAGAACCTACTTGTACAACTTCATCACGCCATGCCGTGGCTGCACCATTTTGCATATTATTTATAGTGTCTTGAATTGCTTTATTGAAAGTTGTATATACTTCGTAGCCACCGACACTAATATCAATTCCTTCTTTATCTAAAATCTCATCTTTAACATAATCAATATTTACTTGGTAAGGAGTTGAACTTATTTGTTGAGGTTGAACAAGGGAAGAGACACTGATACTTTGCGCATCTAACATTTCTTGTTCGGTAATATAACCATGACGGTACATTAAACTTAAAACAGTATTTTTTCTTTCATTTGCGCGTTCTGGATAATTGTATGGATGATAATAAGAAGGGTTATTGACCATACCTACTAGTAAAGCAGCTTCTGGTAAAGATAAATCGGAAACTGTTTTACCAAAATAATATTGACTCGCTTGCTCAACACCGAAGATTCCATCGGCATTGTTATTACCATTAGCAAACCACCATGAATTTAGATACATTTCAATAATTTGTTCTTTCGTATAATTGTTTTCAATTTTGAAAACCGCCATATAGATATCTTGGAATTTACGAATGATACCTTCGATACCTTCATCTTCTGAAGATGTAAAATACTTTTTGGAAAGTTGCATACTTAAGGTTGAAGCACCACCGGCTCCAGATTGACCAACTAATTGACCTAAGCTTGCTTTCAAGAAACGCGCGGCATCAAAACCGTTATGTTGGAAGAAACGAGAGTCTTCGGTTGCAATTAGTGCATCAACTAAAACTTGAGGGAAGTCTTCATAATTTTTTAAAACTCGATCTTCTTCACCTAGACGAGCGAGAATCGTGCCATCGTCCCAATAAATTACAGTAGATTCTACATTATATAAAGATTCGGCTGTAAATTCTGGAGAAGTAAAAATAATGTATAAGCCAAAGGCAATTACTGTCGAAGCGATAGCGATACCAATGGTGATAAAAAACATACATAGTCCGCGAAGTATCTTGCTTCGTCTTGTTTTGTTTTCTTTTTTACTCTTTTTCTCTTTCGTATTTTTTTTTACTTTTTTTTCTTGAGTTTCTTTTTTTAAACTTTCTTTCATTTTATTAATGCTTTTAAGTTTTAATTTTTTCTTTGCCATTCTTCATTTCCTTTCCAATAAATTTGATCTATTGTAGCTATATAATCCAATGCAGGGTTATATCCTTCTTTGATGATAAAACCATGTTCTTTTATATATGAATAAGGTATGCTTTTTCTTTTAGAACTTTCGATAAAAGATATTAAATCTTCTCCTTTTAATAAATAAACTAAATTATTCATTTTTAATATAATGAAGCAAATACCGCCATGTTTTAGCACTTTTGAAATATATTTTAGTTGATGTTCGTGAAAATTAGCTAGAGGAAAAGAAGTTTTTTGTTGCGTTTCTTTGGCTTCGAATTCTACATATTTTCCTCTGTATATTCCATTGTAATCAAGTGTTGATGGTGCTTTAAAATAGCCATTTTTTATAATACGACCATGTTCTGTATAGACAGCTTCACTAATACCGATAGGAGTAGGCTTTTTATAGATTAAAGCAATATCTTTTTCAACGTAATATTCATTTGATTCATTAATTAGGTTTTCTAGATTCATACCACGATTACTATAATTAATGGTTTTAGTAGTTTTTTTTTGAATCTGATTAGGGTAATTCATCTCGTTCACCTTTCATTATTATACTATATTTTTTTCATAAATTAAAGCTACAAAAAAAGTGAGTGATTTTATTTGACAAGTTTTGTCGAAAAAGTTGTCTATTTTACAATTTTTTATAAAATAAAAAAAGGTGATAAAATTGAAAGAATTGGATAGTATTTTTAATCATTTATTAGAAAAAATTGATTGGGTAGATTTGCATATTATGGAACAAGTATTAGAAGATATTCTCATCTTAAACACTTTTTGAGAAGTAAAAACTCCCTAGGCCCCTATTTATAGGGGTTTAGAGAGTTTTTT
>CALVJI010000026.1 GCA_944332105.1 uncultured Bacilli bacterium | reverse complement strand
ACTTTTTTGAGTGCCAGTTTTTTCAAACGCGAACTATCATTCGCTTACTTCTTGCGAGATGAACTTTCCTATAAGACAAAAAAAGTAAATGCTTTGACACATTTACTTTCTAACTATTCATTATCTTTAATTTGACTCATAACTTCAGCAGCGAAATCATCTTGTCTTTTTTCTAAGCCTTCGCCAACTTCATAACGAATTGCTTTAACAATTTCACTATGATGATTTTCTACATATTGTGATACAGATAACCCGCTATCTTTAATGAATGCTTGTTCCTCAAGGCAAACTTCTTTGAAATATTTTTTCATTCTACCATCTACAGCTTTTTCAGCAATCTCTGGTGATTTACCTTCATTCATTGCAATTTCTTTTTGAATTTCTCTTTCTTTTTCAATTGCTTCTTCTGGAACATCACTTACTTTAGTATATAAAGGTTTCATTGCTGCTTGTTGCATTGCTACATCTTTAGCAACAGCTTCATCAGCGCCTTTTACTACTACTAAGCTAGCAATTTTACCACCCATATGAATATAGATACCAAAATGTTCATCATCATGAAGTGTTACACTTTCAAATCTTCTAAATGAAAGTTTCTCACCAATCTTAGCAATTTTAGCAACGAGTAAATCTTGTAAAGTTCCATTTTCATATGGAAGCGCTAATGCATCTTCCATAGTTGTAGCATCACTATTTAAAATAGTTGTACCAATTTCATCAAGTAATGATTTAAATTCTTCATTCTTACTAACAAAATCTGTTTCAGAATTTACTTCTAAAATAACCGCTTTTTTATCATTGCTGTAAATATTTGCTAAACCTTCAGCAGCAATTCTACTTTCCTTTTTAGAAGCTTTTAAAATTCCTTTTTCTCTTAATAGATCAACAGCTGCATCCATATCACCATTTGTTTCAACTAAAGCATTCTTGCAATCAATCATTCCTGCTCCAGTTTTTTCTCTTAATTCTTTTACCATTTGTGCGGTAACCATAAACTCACCCTTTCGTATATTATTTATTTAGATAATGCATTTAATAAATCATCTTTTTTCATAGAAGAATAACCTTTAATTCCTTGTTCTTTAGCCATTGCTTTTAATTCAGCCAAAGTTTTAGTACTGTAATCAGTTGTTTCTTCTTCTTTTTCTTCTTTTAAAGTTTCCTCTACTTTTGGTTCTTCTTTCTTTTCTTCTACTTTAACTTCTTCTTGTTTTACTTTCTTTTCCGCTTTATCTACTTTACGAACTTCTTTTTCATCTTCAGAAGTATAATCTACTAATTCTAAATTTTTTACTTCACAAATTGCATTTGTTAATGCACCTAACACAACTTTAATTGAACGAACCGCATCATCATTACCAGGTAAAACATAATCAACTGTATCAGGATCACAATTTGTATCAATTAAACCAAATACTGGAATATTTAATTTATGAGCCTCACGAATTGCATTTTCTTCTTTTTTAGAATCGACAATAAATAATGCTTGAGGAATTTTAGTCATTCCACGAATACCTTCTAATAAGCGATTTAATTTGTCATATTCTTTCTTTAGTTTAATAACTTCTTTCTTTGGTAAAACTTCAAAAATACCATCTTGTTCCATTTTTTCGATTTCTTCTAAACGATTTACTCTTTTACGAATCGTTCTAAAGTTTGTTAAAGTTCCACCAAGCCAACGTTCCGTTACGTAAAATGAATTACTGCGAATCGCTTCTTCTTTACATACTTCTCCAGCTTGTTTTTTCGTACCTACATAAAGAAATGTACCACCATTCTCAGCGATTTTCTTAATCTCTTCGTAAGCACTTTCCATACATTCTACTGTTTTGTCTAGATCGATAATATAAATATCATCTCTAGCTCCAAAAATATAAGGTTTCATTTTAGGATTCCATCTTTTTGTTTGATGTCCAAAATGAACTCCAGCTTCTAATAAAACATTTTTAGAAACTACGGCCATAAAAACATCCTCCTTCGTTATGCTTCTGCCTAGATCTTCTCACATTTTTCACTCGACGCCGCGAGCACTCGAAAAACATAATCCCTAGTGCATGAATATTTCTTTTTACAAAGCCAATGCTATTGTACCAAAAAAACTACAAGTGAACAAGTAAAAATGTGTTTTTTATTTATTCCTTTTTAGATTTTTTTAGTTTTAAGCTAAGAGATTCTGGAACTAAAGTTTCATCATAAGAAAGATATTTAGTTAAATCGGTATTTTTAGTTAAAACTAACAAATCAAAAAATTCAGGAAAACGAGAATTATTTTCATAAATCGATCTATCGCATTCAAACCAAATATCAAAAGGAGTTTTTGCACCTAAAGCGAGATATTTTTGAACATTTTCACTTTTAAATGCACGATTATCTTTTTGATCATCTAAAGTACAATGTAACCCCATATCTTGATATAATTTAGATTGTAAATCGGCAACTTCTTTATCGCAAAAATAAGCAAAAGTATCCTCATCAGTTTGTTGTTCGTCAAAATCTATAAGCATTTGCATATATTTTTTCTTTGAAGAAAGATTTCCTAAGCAATCTTTTACAGCCTCATGTTCCATTTCTAACTTTTGTTCCTTAGAAAATCCATCAAATGGAGTAATGTCGCCTATAAGCACTTCTCCAGTTTCATGAATAGCCAACGTTTCTAGTACTTTATCCATATTTATGTCATACGAAAATAGTGAGCTTAAGCCTATAGATAATAATATGGTGTCAACAGCATGTTCAGAGATTCGCTCACGGCGAGGGGCTTTAATATTCCAATGTTTATTATCCCATCCAGCACGTTCTTTGTGCTTTAATTTTCGATTTAAATAATAAAATTGAAATACCTGCTGATATTTAATAATTTCTTCCGTGTTTTTAGGTTGAAATATTTTAAGACTTGCATAAAATAAGTTATTCGCATTAAAAGTAGAATCATATTTTTTTATATAATCTACTAAAAAGCACTCCCAAGTTCGATATTTAAAAGCTAATTTTGCTTCTATTGTTTCTAACGCCAAAAATTCAGCTACTTCTTTTTTAAGCTCGTTTCCTTTTGGCAAATTTTCTTGTAAATTATACTCTGGATTTAATCTTACAAATTCGCTTAGTACAAGCATTCTAATAATCTTTCCTAAATTAGATGTTTCTTTAAATTCTGAGTCCATCGCTACAGCCAAAATTATACTTCCAAAAATGCTATCAGCCACACTATAATTTTTTTCATCAAAAACAGTAGTTTTTAGTTTATTACCTAATACATAAAACTGTAAACTTCTTTCTAATTTGCTCATATTATTCATATTGTTTCTCTCCTTCTTTTCTCCTTTATAATACACTAAAAAATAAAAAAAAGTAAAAGTATTAATATCTTATACAACTTATTCCTTTCCGAGACTGACATGTATGTTCTTGCGAATTTCTTTTAAAAGTTCTTGTGTTTGTCTTTTTCCATATGTTCCAATATAATAACAAAATTGCTCTTTTTCCAGTTTCATAGGAATTTCTAAACGAATAAAAGAAGGCTTTTGTAACCCAACTGCTCGGTAATTTGCGATTTTCTTTCGCTGGTATGGATCTTCTTGTGAAGTAATCTTTAATCCGTAATAATTTTTCAAATCTTTTTGAATAAAATGTTCCTTACCATCATCAATAACTAATATAGGACGTTTCATTTTCACAAAAGTAATTTCTTCATTTTCTACAACCAAAACGGGAACCTCACAAATCCATATTTCTCCAAATTTGGGCAATGAATAATCTATCGCTTCCTCTTTAATCGGTAAAAGTGCAAAAAGAGAATAAATATCTTTTTGCATAGCTACATATTTTTCCTTGTTTAATATTTCCATAATACTATTTTAGCAAAGAAAAAAGGACTTTTAAAGTCCAATAAATTTTTTTGTTTTTGTTGGATCGTAACTCTAATTTTTTAAACAACCGAGTGGTACCACAAAAACTCCATCTTCTCTTAAATAAGCATATTTAGTAGCTGTTAAAACCATTAAAAATTTAGGCTCTCCCATATCAACTATTTCCTTTAATTTAAGTAAACTTTTTGCTGCCTCGTTAATTGATTCATCTGTTCCTAGTTTGATTTCTACAGCAGCCCAACTGCCATTATGCAAATGCAAAATTGCATCACACTCTAAACCGCTTTTATCACGATAGTAAAAAACTTCACCATCTAAGCTGTCCATATAAATTCGCAAATCTCGAATACATAAAGCTTCAAATAATAAACCAAAGGTTTTAAAGTCCTTCAACAAATCTTTATCAGAAGCCCGAAGAGCAGCAACCGCTAAAGAAGGATCGACAAATTCCCTTTTAGGTGTTACTCGTATTTCGGTTTTACTACGCAATTTTGGACTCCATGCAACAACATCTTCTACTAAATACATTTTTTGCAAAGCATTCACATAATCAGCAATTGTTTTTTCAGATATTGTCTCATTATTCATTTCTGTATCCTGTTTGATCACACTAAAACTAGCCGTAGTTGAAATATTTCGTGCCAAGCTTCTTAAGACACTTCGAACACGCATAGGATTTCTCTCTACTCCATCAAGTGTTTGAATATCTTCATGAATAATTGCTTCTAAATATTCTCTTGCCACCATCAAAGAGTCTTCGCCATTTTCTAACGCCACACTTGGCCAACCACCTTTTGCAATTAAAAACGCAACGTCTTCCAATTCTAAAGTGCTTTTTCCATCAATCTGTCTTACCCCGTCAAATAGTTGTTTTAAAGAAACAGTTCCTGTCGAATTTTTGGATTCATAAAGGGACATAGGACGCATAAGTAACCTTGCGATACGACCAGTCCCACTATGTTTTGTTTTTCCTTCAACCGGTGTAGCTGAACCCGTCAAAAGATATTGCCCTTTCAAATTCGTTTTATCAACATCATAACGAACAGCATCCCAAATCATTGGAGCCACCTGCCACTCATCAATAAGCATCGGTTTTTCATCATCTAATAACAAATCCGGCCTAGTTTTAGCAATTTCGACATAATTCTCATAGACACGTGGATTTTGAAACTCTAAAACAGTTTTAGCTTTTCGTCTAGCCGTCGTACTTTTGCCACACCATTTGCACCCCTCAATTAGCACTGCTCCAAATAAATGCATTTTCTTATCAAGTATCTCATCTACAATTCTTGGTAAATAGTTTTCCATCATCTCACCTCTTTATAAGTATACAATAAAAAGCAAAAAAAGTACACTAAACTTCCCAATTTGGCACATTTTCACTTCCGAGTTTGGCACACTTTTACTTCCTAATTTGGCATTTGCTTTCTAATTCTTTTACGAATTTCTTCTAATATTTTCTGTGTTTTTTCTAAACCATACATTCCCACATAATAACAAAATTGTGCTTTTTCAAGTTTCATAGGAATTTCTAAACGAATAAAGGAAGGCTTATGTAACCCAACTGCTCGGTAATTTATGATTTTCTTTCGTTGATACACATCTTCTTGAGAAGTAATTTTTAGTCCATAATAGTTTTTTAAATCTTTCTTAACAAAGTGTTGTTCCCCATCATCCACAACTAAAATAGGACGTTTCATCTTCACAAAAGTAACCTCTGTTTGATCCACGACTAAAACAGGTACTTCACAAATCCAAATCTCGCCAAAATGAGGTTTACGATACGCCTCTTCTTCCTCAGCAATAATTCTTTCTGTAAAAAGAGCCTCCACATCATCTAGTTCCATAATAAATTGTTGCTTACTTAAAATTTCCATAAACTCTATTTTACCAAAGAAAAAAGGACTTTTAAAGTCCTACAAAATTCTTTAGTTCTTCTAAAGAAACTAACCCAACATTTTTCTTTACTTGCTCACCATCTTGAAACAAGATAATAGTTGGAATAGACATTACTCCAAATTCTTGAGCAATTTCAGCAAAAGTATCCACATTTATTTTTAAAACAGGAACACCTTCTAACTCTTCTAATATTTGACCAAGAGCTTGACAAGGTCCACACCAATCTGCATAAAAATCAACTAATACTTTTCCACTTTGAATTTCTTTTTCGAAGTCTTCACTATTTTCTAAATATTTAATCATTTATTATCCTCCTATCGATATTCATCTAATATTTCGTCGGCATTTTCAATTTGTAACTTACCACTATTAAGCAATTCTTCTACCGAACTAATATCTACTATACCATGTTTAAGCAAAATTTCCAAACACTTTCGATTGTATTCTTCTTTATCTGCCATATTTTGATCTTTAATACTAATAATTTCTTGAACCGCATTATAGCAATCCGCAGTAATATTAGATAAAACAGGACTAGACTGCACGATCTTTGGTGCTAAAAAGCTATCCATTACAAAAACATTCGTCGCGGGAATTTGATTAAATAAATAAAGAGCAACAAACACAAAAATATACGTTTCAAAAAAGCCAAATACTGCCCCTAGTAATTTTGACGGAATTCCCAAAATAATTGTAAAATTCAAAAGATGTTCACACACACTCGTTACTTTAATGATCACTTGTAAAATAGCCATAAATAAAACATATAAAATGACAAACGCTAAAGCTTCATACAACAAGATATTTAAAGTAGTAAGTCCTTCGAAATCTCCTGCAAAATTAAAGAATGGAAAAATAGAATAGAAAAATTGTGAAATGGGATTTTTTAAACAAAAAGCTAAAACAATAACCAAAATCGCACCAATAAACATGGTTGCTGATTTAATAACTCCACGTTTAAACCCAGCTATCGCTCCCATCAGAAACACTAATATTAAAATAAGATCAACAATTGTCATAAATTTCCTCCTTGCTTTCTACTCTATAAATAGTATAATATAAATTTCACAGAAAGGCAAATTAAAAAGTGAGGGAGTTACATGAAAAAAAATTGGGATTATGAGGAATTAGCAAGTCGACAAAAATTATTAAAATACTACCGTCAACACCCCTTTTATAAACAAGATGTAGAAGTACTAAAGGCTATGAAGCAAATTGAAAAAAGTTTTTCTTTTATTCAACTTTTTTACAATAGTCAAAAACTCTTCTTTCAAGAAAAAGAAATAAGTACTCTCTATCCAAAATACCTTGCTAAGTTTTGGTCCCTTATCAAAAAGGCGGCTGACATTGCTTTAAAAAATTCTCAACTTTCACCCTTATCTACATCTTCTAATTTATCTAACAATTTCTTGGACGCTCTAAAAGAAAGTGCTGCTTTCGCTCATTCTCTTCCTCATCCCTATAATCAAAAGTTTTTGTATTGGAACCAAAATGGTCAATATTTATATTCTAAAATGCCAAACGAAAATATCGCAGGCATTACCTTTACTCTTCATTATCCTTCTTATCAAGCTTATTTTGTAATCTATCCTACTCAGCATTTAACCGAAACCATCATCCATGAACAAAGTCATGCGATTTTCACTGAGAAAGAAAAAACTACAGCCTTCCCATTTTTTCTTTTAAATGAAACAGAAGGTTTCTTCTTTAATAAACAAACACGAACATATTTCAAAAAAGATAGTTCACCAGATCCCGATTATCTCGTCTTTTTAGAAGCTTTAGAAAATCTTGTCTTTACTCACTTAGCTTATCAATCATTGCAAAAATACAAATATATCAACCATATTTATATCACAGAAACTTACTACCAATTAGGTTACACCTATCCCCTTCGTTTAAATAAAGATTTAGAAAACAATTTTTTAAGAGATCTTCGTCTTTTCTTTTCTTATCTATCTTTCCTAGACTTAGATAAAATAGCCCATCAAGACGTAGAAAAAGCACTAGTATATCTAAACCATTTAAGAACCGATATTTCTCATCCTTTTTTAGAACACTTACAAACCAATCAAATCACTTTCTTTAAAGATGAATTTATTACTTTAGAACGCAAAAAAGTCGAGACAAATAGACAAACTAAAGAAAATTTAGTACAATAAAGACGGTGAAGAAAAAATGACAATTGTTTTTAAAGTAAGTGACAAATTAAAAGAAAAAATGATTCAATATTATGAAAATTTACGTCGTGAAAAAACCCCACCTTATGCAGTTTTTCAAGCGATGGATGCAGATACAATCGTTACTTTATATGAATCAGGCAAAGTAATGTTTCAAGGTATCAGTGCCGATATCGATGCCAAAATGTGGGCTGAGATGGAAGAAAAATTAACGGGTACAAAAATCAATATCTTTGACGGCGAAAAGAAAAAAGAAAAAGAAAAAAAAGAACGTTTAGAAAATTACAAAAAAAGTACGATTGGCTCAGATGAGGTAGGCACCGGCGATTACTTTGGTCCCATTGTTGTAACAGCTGCTTTCGTAGCTAAAGATAAAATTTCTTTAGTTGAATCTTTAGGTGTTCGCGATTCTAAAGTTTTATTAGATGACAAAATCATCAAAATTGCCCCTACTCTAATTAAAGAAATACCTCATTGTACTTTCATTTTAAAAAATGAAGAATACAACAAATATCAAAAAATGGGCTATAATATGAACAAAATCAAAGCCATTCTCCACAATAAAGTTCTTGTTGAAATGAAAAAAAGAACCCCATCTTATGATAAGATTGTCGTCGATCAATTTGTATATCCACAAAAATATTTTGACCATATTAAAGAAGCCAAAGAAAAAGTAATGGACATTGATTTCACTACAAAAGCCGAAAGTAAATGCCCTTCTGTTGCCGTTGCTAGTTGCATAAGTCGTTATATCTTCTTAGTAAAAATGAATGAACTAAGCACTGAAATAGGCTTTCCTATTTTAAAAGGAGCTGGCGAAGATGTCGATAAATTAGCTGCCGAAATAGTTAAAAAATATGGTCCTGATAAACTAAATGATATCGCTAAATTAAATTTCAAAAACACCGAAAAATACGTTCAATACCTTTAAAAAAGACCGAACAACAATCGGTCTTTTTATGTGAAATATTCTAATAAAAAACTAGTAAAAGCCATGTTTTTATCAACTTTTCCTGCTTTAATTTGATAATCCATCTTTGCTAAGAGTAGCATATAACTTCGTAAGTCATCTAAATGATTAAAACTAGCATTACGAATAATTTTATCTAGTTGCCAATCTCGCAAATGTAATTGCTCCAAAATCTGAGTTTTGGAATAATTCTTACGGGCTAAAATTTGATAGTAATACAACAACCGAAACTCTCGTAACAGCAAGTTAAATAATTGTAACACATCGGTTTTAACACTTAATAAATCTTGATAAATTTTAAAAGTCTCGCCCATCTTTCGTCCTAAAACCGCATCCGTAAATTTAAAAAGATTATCATTTACATTACTAGGCACAATATCTTTCATCTGCGCTAAAGTAATCTCTTCATGAGGTTTAAATAGCAAAGAAAACTTTTGAATTTCATTACAGATTAAATCATAATTATTTAAAGAAGCTTCAATTAAATATTTAATGGCTCCGTCTGAAACTTTATAAAGAGCCATCATTTTTTTGATCTCTCCTGTCAGCGCATAATTTTTAGGAGCTTCTAACTGAATAAAAGCGTATTTTTGTGAAATCAAAGTCACCCATTTATTTCTTTTATCAATGGGCTCATACGTAATAAAAATCAAAACAGTTTGTAGATTAGGCTCTTCTAAATATCTTTCAAGCAGTTTACTTTCCTTTTCAGATAGTTTATCTTTTCCAAAAAAATTAGCATGTTTAACCAAAACATATTTCGTCTCGCCAAACAAAGATAAATAACTTGCCTCTTCTAAAATCTCTTCTAAATTTTTCTCATAAACATATGTCATACAATTGGTACTCTTATGTGTAATCTTTAAAATCTCAGCATCGAGTAAAAATTTAGAATCCGTCGCGATTAAATAAACTTGCATACTACCACCATCCCTTTTATTGTATCACGAAAAAGAAGATAACGTATACATTTCTAATCCTTTTTTCGAAACTTTAAACCAAATCGTTTTCTCTTGAAACGTAATATAATAAGGAATATCAACCGTTTCTAAATTATCAAGCACTTCTTCACTGGGATGATTATAACGGTTATTCTCACCTGCACTTATAATCGCATAATCAGGATGTACTTTTTCTAAAAAAGAGATACTACTACTTGTCTTAGATCCGTGATGCCCAACTTTTAAAACGTCACTTTGAATATCTTCTTTTAAAAGTTTTTGCTCTTCTGCTTTAGTCGCATCTCCCATAAACAAAAATGTTGAAGAAAAAAGCTCTACACGGTAAATCAAACTAGCAGCATTCTCATCTTTCATTAGAAAAGAATATTCATCCCACTTAAAAGATTTAGGCAGATAACTTTCTCGTATTTTTTCACCATAAGAAAATGCAATCTCCTGTTCTAACGAATTATAAGCATTGTGATTTAAGACAATATTTCGAATATCCATTTGCTCGAGTAAATTGAAAGCATTACCTGCATGATCATAATCTCCATGAGTTAAAATAAGGGCATCAATATGTGCAATCCCCAAGGCATTTAAAAAAGTTTTAATGGTCGAAGCCTGTTTTACCTTGTTTTTTCTCACTTGCCAACTTTCAGTATTATAATTCATTTGTCCACCAGTATCGATAAGAAGTACTTCCTTTTGCCAAGGCGCAATTATAACCGCTGCATCCCCCTGACCAACATCTAAAAAATACACATAATAAGAAAAATTTATTTTACTAGACACTTTAACCGCACATAAAAACAAAAGAAGATACCCCAAATATTTTTTCTTGGCTGATTTCAAAAACAAAAGCAAACCACCATAATACAAAAGCCACCATCCAGCAAAAATATAAGGAATCACTACCCGTCCTATAGTAATTTGTTGTAATCCTACATTTAACCATTCGAAAACATTCAAAAAGAAAGTTAGTACAGGTGTTAAAAAGTTCACAAACAAACAAAGTACACACAACGGATATAAAATATAGGTCACATAAGGAATAAATAACATATTCCAAATAACGGATAGAACATTTACCTCATAAAAATGAATAGCACTAATAGGCAAACTCGCTAAAAAGGCAACAGCACTTGTCAAAAACAAATTCACGATTTTATTAGAATGAGGCTTCATAAAGAAAAAAGTAAAACAAATTAAAAAAGAATATTGAAACCCTAAATCCATTAAATAAAAAGGATTAAGACACAGCATAAACAAAAACACAAAGGAAAAAATTCGCAACTTAGAAAGCTTCAAATTTCCCCACTCGTTTAACGTTACTCCATAAAACATAAAAACACTCCGTAATACCGAAGGAGTAAAACCTACTAAAAAAGCATAGAAAAAAAGAAAAACGCAAATAAGTATATTTCGCTTTCTACCTAAATTTCTTAAAACTTTTGTCAAAAAAACAGCTAAGAGTGAAATGTGCATTCCAGATACAGCAAATAAATGAGTAATCCCATTATCTCGTAAAGCCGCAGTTTCTAAATCATTCATATTTCCTAGCAAAAAAGCAATCAAATATTCTTGTGCTGGCATTTTTTTTATTTGTCGATATAACGAAGATTTTATTTGATTAGGCCATGAATTTTGACCGACAATTTCAATTGTATCTGCATTAAATATTCGATAAATATTCTTATAATACAAATATTCTTGATAATTAAATGTATAAGGCATGGTCGCCGTGGAGGGTAATTCCATTGTACCATGCACTCGTACTTCCAATCCATATTCCATTTTTTGAAGCCATTCATCTTTTTCTTCTTCGCTATCAAAATAATAGAATACTTGTACTGCCTCTTTATCCATAACTACAAAACTAAAAAAATTACCATCAATCTTATAAGAGGAGACTTGACCAATCAATGAAGTAGTAGTTAAAGGATAAACGCTTTCCTTTGGCAGTAAAAAATAAATGAATACATAAAATCCAACAACAAGAAAACAAAGAAATAAAAACCCATTAGAGCGTAATATAGTCTTTAAATTTTGCAAATACACTATCGCCTATGCCTTTAATATTTAATAGATCTTCAATCTTAGTAAATTTTCCACAGCTTTCACGATATTGAATAATAGTTTTTCCTTTAGCTTCGCCAATTCCTGGTAAAGTCATCAATTCTTCCAAAGTTGCTGTATTAATAGAAACTAAACCAGTTGTACTCTCTTCGTCGTCATCTTCGTCATTACCTGTTTCTTCGACAATCGCTTCTTGTTTTTCAGCATCTTTTACTTCATCTTTTGTATAAACAGTGATAACCATCTCATTTGTAACTTTCTTACTTAAATTCAAGTTTGAAGTATCAGCATCTTCAGTTAAACCGCCAGCTAAAGTAATAATGTCATTAACGATCATTCCTTCATTCACACGATACACTCCAGGATTCACAACCGCGCCTTTAATATCTACGATGATCTCATCTTCTGTTGTTTCCGTAATAGTCTCTTCTGGTTTAGGACAAACATAGGCTTCTTCAGCAGTTGCCTCAACTACATATAAAGTCAAAAACGAAGCGCAAAGAATTCCTAAAAAAACAAAGGCACATAAAACTTTTTGATTCTTAATCCATTCCAATACTTGTTCCATAAGTCCTCCTTTCTAAGAAGAAAACATGTCCTTCTACTATACATATACAAGAAAAAAGTCCAATTTCCTTTTTTTAAAGCAAATTTTTTCAAAAAAATTTCATAAAGGCAAAAAAATCTAGTATTTCTACTAGATCATGATAAAAAATTTAAGAAACTTTTACGATGTAAGGATCATTAGCCGTCCCAATTCCCGATTCTATTTCAACAGTAGAGGCTAAATTAATGACAGGCCTTACACCACGTGCATAAGTTATAAATGCATGTTGTGCATATCCATTAGAGTTAACAGCAAACCCACGAGCTGCCAAATAAGTTGAGTGAAAATCGATAGGTGTCATGGTCCAATAAGTACTGGATGAGTATGTATAAGAAAGTTGATTTAAATAACCATCAGCAAGACCGCCTAACATTAACTCATCAACTGTAATTAAGCCTACTGGATACATCAAAACTTGGTTACCATCAGCATTATCTACAGTAAATAAATCACTACTCGCATTCGGACAAAGCAAACTCGGATTATGATTTGCATATCTTCTAAATCCTCCAAAATAAGTAGTTATTGATGTACTTATTCCATCTCCACTATCTAAACTTCGATCATTACAAAATCCTGAATCGGCTACATACTCATTAAATCCTTTATCTACTATATTTGTTTTATACCAACTGTCTAATTGAGTTTTTATAGATGAATCATTTTCATTCGCATGAGTCTCTGCATAACTACTATTAAAAGTATTTCCATACATATATCCGACATATCCTGGATTTATTCTTGTACTATTAAATGCATTTGTTCTAATTTGTAAGCCACTTCCTGTGGCATTCGCACTTGTTCCTGCATAAAGCAAACGTACAGAACCATCACCATTTTGTCTTATTATTCTCCAATAGTATCCAGCGAATTGTACATAATTATTACTTACAC